>NZ_JAGKRH010000316.1:0-1001 GCF_017939245.1 Aeromonas sp. PrichA-15
TCCTTCCTTGTTCAGGGCCACTGCTGCCACAAACGGCGTCTTGCCTGCCGCGCCCCGACCCCGTTTGCCACCACGGCGCTCGCCACCCCAGTAGACATCATCGAGCTGAATGATGCCGCTGATGGGCTGCTTGTCATCGGACTCTTGCGTGGCTTGCAGCCGCTTGTTCTTGAGCATCCAGGCAGTGTCATATTTGACGCCCAACTGGCGCTTTAGCTCCATCGCTGACAAACCGGTTTTGGTTTGTGGCAACAGGTGCATTGCCAGAAACCACTTGGTCAGTGGGAGCTTGGTGTTTGCGAAAATCGTGTTTCCAGTCAATGACATCTGGTGACGGCAGTGATTGCATTGCCACACACGTGGCCGCCTTCTCAGGCGACAACAGGTCTTGTTGGCACATTCAGGGCAGACAAAGCCGTTAGGAAAACGCCAAGTGAACAGCGCGTTTTCGCACTGAGCCTCAGTGCCATAGTCCTTGAGAAACTCAAACAGGCTGTAGCCTTTCTGGAATTGGATTTTGCTTTTGGCCATGATCTCGCACCTCGATAACTGTACGTAAGATCAGTATAGTTCGTGGTGACTGACTGCTAATCATG
Organism: Aeromonas sp. PrichA-15; assembly: GCF_017939245.1. NCBI lineage: Bacteria > Pseudomonadati > Pseudomonadota > Gammaproteobacteria > Aeromonadales > Aeromonadaceae > Aeromonas > Aeromonas sp. PrichA-15. Next base: position 597 of record NZ_JAGKRH010000316.1, read on the forward strand.
GGTAATCAGGAATACAAATAACTTAAACCGATCTTCCAGCAAACAACCATTCCACAACCTTTTGATTGATTCTATCATCGAACTTGTCAATGGCCATTAAAATTGATCCACTTTTGGCCAATAAAATTGATCCACCTGCGATCAGGTTTTGCTAAGGAAGGTGCGAATAAGCGGGGAAATTCTTCTCGGCTGACTCAGTCATTTCATTTCTTCATGTTTGAGCCGATTTTTTCTCCCGTAAATGCCTTGAATCAGCCTGTTTAGACCGTTTCTTCGCCATTTAAGGCGTTATCCCCAGTTTTTAGTGAGATCTCTCCCACTGACGTATCATTTGGTCCGCCCGAAACAGGTTGGCCAGCGTGAATAACATCGCCAGTTGGTTATCGTTTTTCAGCAACCCCTTGT
>NZ_JAGKRH010000317.1:0-491 GCF_017939245.1 Aeromonas sp. PrichA-15
CCCTCACCGGTATCAAACGCCGTCACCAGATGCAGGCAATTATCGGACCCGTGTTGGTTGACTGCCCCTCGTATGGTCTTGCCATCGATGGCAATGATAGACTGACCAGCGGCTTGGCGACGGGCATTGACCCAGGTAAACAAGGCGTGTACCAGCGGTTCGATAGCGATGCCTCTGATGATGCGGGCAATCGAGTGACGGGTTGGGATGGCGCCGGCAAAAGGTCGGTACTTGCGCAACCAATCGAGCTTGTTAGTACCGAAATCCTCGATCTCCTGCCAGCCTTCGCAACCGGAAACGACAGCGGCCATTACCAGAAACATGATATCGACCAGATCATGTTGACGATTGACAGAACTGCGCGGGTCTTCGATGAGCGATAAGTGGGCGAAGAAGTCCATAACGGGTGGCTCCAATAAGATGAGAACACCCGATCAGATCGCTGAAAAATCAGAAAGTTCCATTAAATCTCAGGGTATGATCCCGCCCTG
>NZ_JAGKRH010000043.1:0-26020 GCF_017939245.1 Aeromonas sp. PrichA-15
GGTGGGCATTCCCGCGGAATGCATGGTGTTTTTGCTCATGGGGGGAGCGTATCTAAGGAGCAGGATCAAGCAAGCAGGAAAGTGGGATCAAGAGACGATCGTCTCATTTTTCCTGTGTCAATACTGTTCCGGTGAATACTTACCTTTCAACCGCCTGTGGTACCCGTTCACATGCTGGATGTGGTAGGCGCCAACCACGCGCTCGCCTTGACGATTACGCACGACCTGATGGGTCACTCCCTGCGCTTTGCTGAAACTGGCATACACCCCGGCGCCATCGCTACACAACACCGCATCTGGCGAGACAAGGGGTGCCAAAACCGCTATCACCGTCTCGGCATTCATTTTCTCCAACTGAAAATCCGCATGGTGGCCAGCCCGGTCCTGAACCACCATCACCGGGATGTAATCCGACCCTGTGCCTCGGGTACGGCCTTTGCCCCCACGATGGCGGGCCGGGCGGGGCAAACCACGTTGCCCTTTAAACGACTCCAGGAAGAAGGTCTCATCGACCTCGACGATACCCTCTTCCCGTACCGCCTGGTGGCTCGCCATGGCTTTCAGGAAGCGGTGACGCCACAAAAAGGCGGTGTTTTTACAGACTCCGCAGCGGACGGCAGCCTGTCGGACGGTCAGCCCGTCGATGAGGGCCTGGGCATAGTCTTCCCAGCACTGTGCCTTGCGAAGTCGGGCCAGCGGCGTCTTGGTGAGAACGGAACTGGTGCGCAGACACTGCTTGCAGCGATAGCGACGCAGTCCTCGACTCCAGCCCCAGGGAGCCAACTGCGCGGCCTCGGCCTGGCAGTGAGGGCAACATTGGCAAGGGGGGAGTTGGGTGGCTAACGAGGTGATGGGGTGAGGGGCGGCGAGTTCATGTTGCGCGAGACGACGCTGGCGCAAGGTGAGCAGTGGGAAGAGAGAGAGTAGATGTTGAAAGGCTTGGGTATCCATGATGGAGGCCCTCAGGGTGATGACCTACTTCAAGGTTAGCCTTTCAACACATAACTGGGACAGCGCCTAAATAAAGACGGCGGGATGATCCCGCCGTCTTTTATTGAAATCAGTCTGTTTACTGTTTCTGGATGGCTGTCACGGTGAGCTTGCCGGCTGGGTTCTCGGCGTGAAAGCGCACCGCATCCCCCACTTTCAGATCCTGGAGCAGAGCCGGATCGGCCACCCGAAAGACCATGGTCATCGCTGGCATCTTGAGGTTGTCGATCGCCTCGTGCTTGATGCCGACCTTGCCGTTGGCCGCGTTGATGCGGCTTATGACCCCCTGGGTCATCGCCATCTCGCCCATCTCGTTCATGCCTTCCATCTGGCTCATCTGGCCCATGTCGTGGCCGGCATGGTTCATCATCTCCTCGGCTTGCAGGCTGGTGTGGGTGGCAAGGCCCAGCAGCAATGTCAGGGTCAGCGTCTTGTAGTTCATGGTGTTTTCCTTCAATCGTTCAGTCGAAAAGGGTTGGGAAATCGGGTCATTCGGATTGTTGATAAGCAGGCAGGTTGCTGCTGCGCCACAGGTAATAGGCGGCGGGCAGCACCAAGAGGGTCAGACCTAAGGCGCTCACCATGCCGCCAATCATGGGGGCGGCGATGCGCTGCATCACCTCGGAGCCGGTGCCTTGGCTCCACATGATGGGCAGCAGGCCGGCGATGATGGTCACTACCGTCATCATCTTGGGGCGCAGGCGCAGGGCGGCGCCGTGGATCACCGCCCGGTGCAGGCCCGCCTGGTCCGGCTTGCCACAGGCCACGAGGTCATCCCAGGCGTGGTTGAGGTAGACCAGCATCAGGACGCCGGTCTCCACCGCCACTCCGGCCAGGGCGATAAAGCCCACCCCGACCGCCACCGAGAGGTTGAAGTCGAGCAGCCAGAGGGTCCAGATCCCGCCCACTACCGCCAGCGGCAGAGTGGTGAGAATGAGCAGCACCTCCTGGAAGCGGCGAAACGCCAGATAGAGCAGCAGCACGATAATGGCGACGGTCAATGGCACCACGTAGGCGAGGCGCGCCTTGGCCCGCTCCATGTACTCGTACTGCCCGGACCAGGTGAGGGCGTAGCCCGCCGGCAGCACCAGCTGCTTGCCCACCTCGGCCTTGGCCTCTGTCACAAAAGAGCCGATGTCGCGGCCGCGAATGTCGATGTAGACCCAGCCGTTGAGGCGCGCGTTTTCACTGCGCAGCATGGGGGCCTCGTCGCTGATGTAGACCCGTGCCACGTCCGCCAGCGCGATGCGCGCCCCGCTCGGTGTCACCAGCGGCAGCAGTTCCAGGCTGGCTACCGAGTCGCGATAGCTTTGGGGGTAGCGCAGGTTGATGGGGTAGCGCTCGCGCCCCTCGATGGTCTGGCCCACCTCCATGCCGCCCACCGCGGTGGCGAGCACCGCCTGCACGTCGGCGATATTGAGGCCGTAGCGGGCCGCTTTCAGCCGGTCGATGTCCACCTTCACATAGCGGCCACCGGCCACCCGCTCGGCGTAGACCGATGAGGCGCCCTCCACCTTGCCGACGATCTGCTCCAGCTGTTGGCCGAGCTGCTGGATCACCTTGAGATCCGGCCCCGCGATCTTGATGCCGACCGGGGTCTTGATGCCGGTGGCCAGCATGTCGATGCGGGTCTTGATGGGGGGGACCCAGGCGTTGGTGAGACCGGGGAAGCGGATGAGGGAGTCGAGCTCCTCCTTGAGCTTCTCCGGGGTCATGCCGGGGCGCCACTGATCCTTGGGCTTGAGCTGGATGCTGGTCTCCATCATCACGAGATCCGCAGGGTCTGTGGCCGATTCGGCGCGGCCTGCCTTGCCGAACACGTTCTGCACCTCGGGCACGGTGCGGATGAGCTTGTCGGTCTGCTGCAAAATCTCCCGCGCCTTGCCCACCGAGATATTGGCCGCCGTGGTGGGCATGTACATGATGTCCCCCTCGTCGAGCGGCGGTATGAACTCGGAGCCCAGGTACTTGAGCGGCCAGAAGCCCGCCACCGTTACCACGGCGGCGATGGCCAGGGTGGTTTTCGGACGGGCCAAGACGGCCTTGAGCAAAGGCACATATGCCTGGCTTAAGCCACGGTTCAGCGGGTTGGCCTGCTCCGCCAGCACCTTGCCACGGATGAAGTAGCCCATGATCACCGGCACCAGCGTGATGGCGAGCCCGGCCGCGGCGGCCATGGCGTAGGTCTTGGTGTAGGCGAGGGGGTGGAACATCCGCCCCTCCTGCGCCTCCAGCGCGAACACCGGCAGGAAGCTGATGGTGATGATCAGCAGGGAGAAGAAGATGGCGGGCCCGACCTCTATGCTCGCCTCGGTGATGATGCGCCAGCGGTTCTTGTCGGTGAGCGCCTCCCGCTCCATGTGCTTGTGGACGTTCTCGATCATCACGATGGCGCCATCCACCATGGCGCCGATGGCGATGGCGATGCCGCCGAGGGACATGATGTTGGCGTTGATCCCCTGCAGGTGCATCACGATAAAGGCGGTCAGGATGGCGATGGGCAAGGAGATGACCACCACCAGGGATGAGCGCAGGTGGAACAGGAAGGCGAGGCAGACCAGCACCACCACCGCGAACTCCTCCACCAGCTTGCCGGAGAGGTTGTCGATGGCGCGCTGGATAAGGTCGGAGCGATCGTAAACGGTGACGATCTCCACCCCCTCCGGCAGGCTGCTCTTCAGCTCGGCCAGCCGCGCCTTGACCCCGTCGATGGTGTGCTGGGCATTCTCGCCGTAACGCATGACGATGATGCCGCCCACCACTTCCCCCTCGCCGTTGAGCTCGGCCAGGCCGCGCCGGCTCTGGGGACCGGTGACCACATCCGCCACATCCCCCAGCAGCAGGGGGGCGCCGCGCACAGTGGTGCCGAGGGGAATATGTTTTAAGTCCTCCACGCTTTTCAGATAGCCGTTGGAGCGCACCATGTACTCCGCTTCCGCCATCTCGATGACGGAGGCGCCGGTCTCCTGGTTGCCCTGCTTGATGGCGGTCTCGATGAGGGAGAGCGGGATGCCGTAGGCGCGCAGCTTGTCCGGGTCGACCCGCACCTGATACTGGCGCACCATGCCGCCCACGGTGGCGACCTCGGAGACGCCCTCCACCGTCTGCAGCTCGAACTTGAGCAGCCAGTTCTGCAGGGAGGTGAGCTCGCTCAGGTCATGCTTGCCGGTTCTGTCTACCAGGGCGTACTGGTAGACCCAGCCCACCCCGGTGGCATCGGGGCCGAGCTGGGGGCGGGCGGAGGCGGGCAGGTTGGGGGCCACCTGGCTCAGGTACTCCAGCACCCGGGCACGGGCCCAGTAGAGGTCGGTGTCGTCGTCAAACAGCACGTAGACGAAGGAGTCGCCGAAGAAGGAGTAGCCGCGCACCGTGGTCGCGCCCGGCACCGCCAGCATGGCGGTGGTGAGCGGGTAGGTCACCTGATCCTCCACCACCTGGGGCGCCTGGCCGGGGTAGGAGGTCTTGATGATCACCTGGACGTCGGAGAGATCCGGCAGGGCGTCCACCGGGGTCTGCTTCACCGACCAGAGCCCCCAGGCGGTGAGCATGAGGGTCAGCAGCAGCACCAGGAAGCGGTTGCCCACGGACCAGCGAATAATCGAGGGGATCATGGTTGGGCTCCTTGCTCATTGGGTGCAGAGAGCGGAGAGCGGTTGCCTGTCAGGCAGCGAATGATGGCAGGGATCATGACTTCTTCTCCATCTCGGGCATCGCCATCTGATGCTGGCTATGCTCCATGCCTTCCATCTTCTGCATCTCATCCGTTGCTGGCTTGGCTGTGTCGCCGCTTGTCGGCGCTTGCTCCTGATGGATGGTGGTGATGCGGTACTCATCCCCCTCCTGCATCACCTGCAGGTGCAGGGTCTGTCCCTCGGCCAGCTTGCTCATGTCGACCCCCTCGGCCACGGTGAACTCCATCTCCATGGCGGGCCACTGCCACTCGGGGATGGGCTGGTGGGAGACCATCAGGGTACGGTTGGCCAGATCGATGCTTTCAACCTCGCCCTGGGTCCACACCTGAGCGGGGCGTACCGCCGTCATGCGCTGGAAGTCCGAATCGATGGCCGATTCGGAGTCGAGCAGAAACTGGGCCGAGCTGACGATGCTGTCCCCAGCCTCTACCCCTGCCTTGATGGCCACCTTGTCGCTAAACTGGGGGCCCAGAGTGACGGCCACCGACTTGAAGCTGCCATCCCCCAGTGCCAGCACCAGCCGATCCTGACTGCCGGTGCGGATCACCGCTTCGCTCGGTACCACCAACCGGGGTTCTCCCTGCCCGGTGCGAATGCTCACCTTGGCAAACATATTGGGCTTCAGAAACTCGTCCGGGTTGGCGAAGCGCAGCCGCACCTTGAGGGTACGGGTGGCGGCATCCAGGGTCGGGTAGAGGTAATCGACCCGGCCTTGCCAGTGGCGGCCGGGGGCATAGTCGAGGGTCATGGTGACCGGATCCCCCACCTTCAGCTGGGCCGCCTGGCGCTCGAACACCTCGGCGCTCACCCACACCTGCTTGAGGGTGCTGATGTTAAAGAGCGCCGCGGCGGGCTCCACATACTGGCCTTCGCGCACCTTCAGCTCGGAGACATAGCCGCTGCTCGGGGCATAGATGCGCACCGTCTCCTGCACCTGTCGGCTGCGCTTGAGGGTCGCAATTTGATCCGCCGGCACCTGCAGGGACTTGAGCTTGCCCTCGGCGGCGCGCAGCAGCAGGGGGTTGGCGGTGTTGAGAGCGAGCAGATACTCGTGTTGGGCGTTGACCAGATCCGGGGCGTAGAGCTCGTAAATCAGGCTCCCCTTGCTCACCTGCTGCCCCTCGCTCTTGATGGCGAGGGTGCGGATCCAGCCTGCCATGCGGGCGTTGACCGCCTCCAGCCGGTCCTCGTCATAGCCGACGTAGCCCACCGTCTCGATCTGCTGGTGGATGGGCAGCTTCTCCACCTTGGCGAGCCGCACCCCAAGATTCTGCTGGATCTCGGGGCTGATGGTGACTGTGCCCGGCGAGCCGCCCTGTTTTTCCTCATAGACGGGGATAAAGTCCATCCCCATGTTGTCCTTGGCGGGGCCGTCGCGCTTGTCGCGGGGATCCATGGGGTTGACCCAGTAGAGGGGCGTCTTCTCCTTGGCTGCAGTGCCAGTTGTGGTCTGTTTGGCGGCCCAGTAGCCGCCACCGGCGCCGAGGGCCAGCAGCAGGGCGGACATCAACAGTGTCTTGTTCATGACAAGCCTCCGGCGCGCGGGAGGCGAAGGGAGGGCTGGCACGGCTGCGCACAGGCAGACCGGGTAACGGGGGTGGATGACATGGTATCTCTTCTCTTCTGTCAGGCCGCCAGTGTGGTGGTGCGCGCGGGCAGGGCATCACCACGAGGCGGCAAACGGGGCGCAGCTGTGTCAGCGCGCACGGCTCCCTGCGAGCGGGCCGGTTTGGCCAGGGCGCAGGGTCAGGCAAGGCGGCAGAAAACGGGCAAGCCGAGGCTTGCTGTTGCCGCGAGAGAAGCGCTTTCTAGTGGCGCAGCACCGACAACATCAGGTGTCGGCGCGGCCAGGAGGGGGGGTGGGTACCACGCAGGCGCAGGAAGGGGTCCCGCAACCAGTTGTCCAGCAGGGGGGCGACACCCCACGAAGGGAGCAACAGCAGAGGAAGCAGCAGCAGTGATAGCAGCAGGCCGAGCAGGGGCGGCGCACTGGTGGCGCTGAAGAGGCCGCTCTGCATCTGGCACTCCTCCCCGGGCGGGGCCGCCTCACTCTGGGGGCCGCCGTGGCAGGAGAGGGAGGCTGTGTCGGCCTGGTGCATGGCGGAGTGCTGCACAGGCTCGCTCTGGTGCAGTCCATGAGACAGGGGGGACTGCGCCGGAGCCAGGATGGATGCGGATGCGTCACTTGGCAGGGCGGTGGCCGCCCCATGCCAGCCGATGCACAGGGTGAGATTGCAGACGAGCATCAGCCCCAGCAACAGCCGGGCGATGAACGTGGTGGGCAATCTCGATGACAACATGGGTGGCTTCCCTGTGACGGATGGGCCGAATCTAAACCTTGCCGAAAGGAGAAGGTCAAGGCCTGGCAAGCGCCGTCTGCCTGGGAATTGACATGGATTAAAAAAGGGCGGGGCAGTGAACAAAAAAAGCCCCCGCATGGGCGGGGGCAGGTTCTTTTGGCGAGGGCTAGCCTGGCGTGGGGATCAGGCGAAGCAGGTCCAGATGGGGGCGTGATCCGAGGGTTTCTCGATGCCGCGCAGCTCGTAGTCGATGCCGGTCTCGGTCACTTTGTCCTTGAGGGCGTCGGAGGCCATGATGAGGTCGATGCGCAGGCCCCGGTTCTCGTCAAAGCCCCTGGAGCGGTAGTCGAACCAGGAGAAGCGCTCGCACTCGGTGGGGTTGGCGGCGCGGAAGGTGTCGGTGAGGCCGAACCCCTTGAGGCGCTCCATCCATTCCCGCTCGATGGGCAGGAAGGAGCACTTGCCATCCCGCAGCCAGCGCTTGCGGTTCGCCTCGCCGATGCCGATGTCGAGATCCGTGGGGGAGATGTTCATATCCCCGATCAGCGCTATCTGGTCGTCCGGGGTGTGGTGGGTCTCGAGGTAGTGCTGCAGGTCTTCATAGAACTTCTGCTTGGCCGGGAACTTGGTCTCGTGATCCTGGCTCTCCCCCTGGGGGAAGTAGCCGTTCATCACCTTGATGACGGAGCCGTCTTCCCGCTTGAAGCTGGCCATGATCATGCGGCGCTGGGCATCTTCCGGATCGGTGGGGAAACCCTTTTGCACCTCGATGGGAGCCTGCTTGCTCATGATGGCGACCCCGTAGTGCCCCTTCTGGCCGTGGAAGACCACGTGGTAGCCCATGGCCTCCACATCCGCGACCGGGAAGGCTTCGTCGTGCACCTTGATCTCCTGCAGGCCGATCACGTCCGGCTGGTGCTTGTCGATAAGGGCTTGCAACTGATGAAGACGGGCGCGCAGGCCATTGATATTGAAAGAGATGATCTTCATGTTCGAGGTGCTCATGTCGTTTTTGTTCGTCGCTTATTGGACTAGGAATCCGCGATGGATGCAAGTTCGGGGGCTGTGACTGGCGCAGCGGCTCGGTAATCTGTTCACGATCTGTCGCGAGAGTCTGTCAGCAAGGTGACGCGCAGCAGAGGAACCTGAGTGCATATGTATACATGGGAGCGCCTGGCGACACATAAGCGAGCAGCATATGAGCCTTGGAAGCGGCTTTCCAGCAAGATCGTGGACAGGTTTCTAGCGGGTCATCTTCTTGACAAACACCACCACGAACAGTGCCAGCGTGAAGCTGCCGGTAAAGGCTTCGAAGGCGGCGAAGATCCGCGACAACCCCACCGGGGTGAAGTCCCCATACCCCAGCGTCGTGAAGGTCACCACGCTGTAGTAGAGGCACTCCATCAGGAAGATGGCGTTCTGCTCCAGGGGGGCGTCCGGGCGATAGATGAGGTGGGTGCCCGCGAAGTTGAGGCCGCAGAAGAAGTAAAAAATGCTGCAGATGACGATGAGCAGCAGGGAGAAGAGCACCACCCGCATGGGGGCCTCGCCGTAGCCGCAGAAGAGATCCACTATCCAGGAGGCGAAGCGGCGGTAGGACCAGAACGGCATCTGCAGGCGGCGCATGGTGAGCTCCTGCTGGATGTAGCGACCGGACATGGTGAAGATGCCCTGGGCCTCCGAGGCCTTGCGCAGATCCCGGTAGGTCTCCTCCGCCTCCTTGAACCAGACGCGGGCCTGCGCCGGGTCCCGCTCGCGGCGCCCCTTTCTGTCCTGCATCAGCCGCTTGCCCGTCTCCAGGTTGTCGAGGCGGGTGTTCTTCCAGCGGATGCCGAGCAGGTTGACGTCGTCGAGGGTGGCGCAGTGGAGGTTCGCTTCGCTCAGATCGGCCTTCATCAGGCTGCCGCCCTTGATGCGAATGCCGTAGAGATGGGCACCTCGCAGGTTGGCGCGATAGAGGTTGCACTGCTCCAGCAAGAATCCCTCCGGACCCTGCCTGTTCACCAGGTTGAGATCCGCCAGCTCGGCGCGGGCCAGTTGCAGGCCGTGGCACAGGCCTCCCTGGCGCACATAGCGCTCCAGCGCCTCGGCGGTATCAGGGGTGTTGTGGGCCGCAGCGGGGTCGTGCCAGCGGCAGAGATCATGATCCCCTGCCTCTTCGGTGCAGTGGCGGCCATCGGCCACCAGGTATCGGCACATTGCCATGGTGTTGCCCCTCCCTTCCCTGAGTCAGTATCAGCATAGGTGAGGGGAGGAGGGGGGATATCAGCTGTGCTGATGATATTCCTGGCGCAGCTTGCGAAAACGTTCCTGCTGGGCGGGGTTGAGGGGGATGCCCTCCAGCACCTCCAGGGTCTCCTTGCACTCGGCGCCAAACTCCGGGCTCTTGCGGTTCTTCTGCATGAGTTGCAGCAGCACCTGGATCTTGTTGAGGGCGGCGCCGGTATTGGCGGGCGCCCGGCGCAGGGCCTCGCGAAAGTGGCCGAGGGCCTGCTCCAGCTCTCCGGCCTGATAGGCCTTGATGCCCAGATCGTTGAGCTGCTGATAGCGCTGGCGCCGCTCCTGCACCGTCTTGTCATCCCGGGTTACCTGGATGCAGGTGGTGAGCAGCCGATCCTCATCCTCCGCCAGCAGGGGTTGCAGGCTCTCGGCGTACTCGAACTCCCCGAGCTGATAGAGGGCGAGTATGGTCTCGCCAAGGAGAGCCGGAGGCATGGTGGCGGGCTCGTCCAGCCAGTTCTGGTTGGCGCGATAGAGCATCTTCTTGCCCTTGAGCAGCTCCCCCAGGGCGATGCGCACCCGGGCCTGGCAGATCTGCTCGAACACCGGGTAGTTGAACTCCGACATCATCAGGGAGTCGCGGATGCGCGACAGGGCGGAGTTCACCTGCTTTTGCAGGTTGGCGATGTGGTAGCCGTCGTTGCTGTTGAGGGCGTACAAGGTGAGGGTCTGGATATAGGCCCCGAGATAATGCGGCGTGCGGTGGATGGAGTTGCGCGACAAGTCGATGAGGGCGAGCAGCACGTCCTTGGCCTGGGCGTAGTCGTGCCGTTGCAGGCACACCTCCGCCAGACGGCGGGAGAGCTGCACCGACTGGGGAGAGATGTCCACCGCCCGGCGCAGCTCCTGCTGGGCTTGCTCGTCATTGCCCAGCGCCAGCAGGGACTCCGCGAGCCAGAGGTAGGCCTCCACCATCAGGGGGGTGTGTTTCAGGGTGGCTTGCAGGTGGCTCACCGCCTCCTCGTGCAGACCCAGGGTATGGCACGCCTTGCCCAGGGTGAGGCGAGCCCAGCTGTTCTCCTGCCCCGCCAGCAGCTGGCGCATCAGGCTGCGGGCCTCCTTGGCCTGGCCCAGCTTGAGCTGGGTGTCGGCCTGCAGGCAGCGGCAGAAGTTGGCAAAGCGGGGCACTGCGTCCGCCTGTTTGGCACAGGCCTCCACCAGGGCGGGCAGATCGTCCCGGGTGAGGGCGCTGAAGACGCTCTCCAGCGCCTGGCGCCGGGCGAGGGCGCGTTTGAGACGAAACGAGAACTGCTCCTGGGAGAAGGGCTTCATCAGGTATTCGTCGGGCTCGGCTTCCAGCGCGCTCAGCACCATGGCGCGGGAGCCGTCGCTGCTGACCATGATCACCACGCTCTGGGGCGGAATGAGTTGCTGATCCCGCAGGCTTTCCAGCAACTGGCGGCCGTTCTCGCCCGCCCCCAGCTCATAGTCGAGCAGATAGATGTCGAAGCTCTCTTTCTGGCAGCGGCGGCGCGCCTCGTCGGCGGAGTTGGTGTAGGTGATGCGGTTGATGCCGATGTTGATCAGCATCGCCTTCATCATCATCTGGAAGGAACGCTGTTCGTTGACCAGCAGGATGCGCTTGGGCTTGGGCTGGGGTTTCTTCTCGGGTACGGAGTCCGGTGTCTGCATCTGTCTGGCATCAAGGCGCTACGGGCTGGTGGGAGAAGTGTGCCACCAAAGTCCGCAGGCAGGCAATTGCACATGGGGAGGCCCCCCGGTTTTTCCCGCAGACCTTGGGTGAAAAAAAGGGTGTCTTGCCTTTGATCCCGGTCAATGGAAGGCGAGTTGGCACTGGCAGGCGCTGTCCCGGTTTTTAGACTTGAAGAGCGTCAGCATGCGGGAGGCAGCAGAGGGCAGGGTGCCCGTCTGCTCCCTTGCCCGCTCACAAGGAGGGATCAGATGAGTTTGCTACCGAGTCGCACCAGCCTGTTTGATGACCTGTTCCACGACATGGCCTCCGGCTTCTACATCCGCCCCCTGCACGGGGACCCGTTGCCCAGCCAGATCAAGCTGGATCTGCGGGAGAGCGGGGATGACTACCTGCTGCTGGCGGAATTGCCCGGGGTGGCGAAGGAGGACATCCACGTGGACGTGCACGGCAAGCTGGTGACCCTGAAGGCGGAGATCCGCCAGTTTGACAGCCAGAGCAAGGATGAACGGGCCCTGCGCAGCGAGCGCTACTATGGCAGCGTGTCGCGCAGCGTCGAGCTGCCGGTGGAGGTGTCGCCAGAGCAGGTGAGCGCCCGCTTTGACAACGGCATCCTCACCCTGCGCCTGCCCAAGCAGGCGGCCAGCCCAGCGCCCCACCGCATCCCCATCGAATAGGCGGTCAGTGAACGAGGCCCCGCACTGTGCGGGGCCTCGTCATTCAGGGCTGCTTGCGCACCAGATAGGGAGCAAACTCGGGGGTGTGGTTGGCGGCAAAGCCCGTGGCGGTCTTCTCGATGAGATAGACCGCCAGCTTGTGCTCCCTGGCAAAGGCCATCGCCCGCTCGGGGCCCATCACCATGAGGGCGGTGTCGAGGGCATCGGCCTCCAGGGCCGTGGGGGTGATGACGGTGGCGGAGACCAGCTTGTGGGTCACGGGCTCGCCGGTGGCAGGATCGATGATGTGGGAGTAGCGCTTGCCGTCGAGCTCGTAATAGTTGCGATAGCTGCCGGCGGTGCTCACCGCCATGCCGTTCGGGGTCACCACATCCTCGATGGCGCCCGGTCTGTCCGAGGGCTCGACGATGGCCACCCGCCAGGGATTGCCCTTGTCGTTGTGCCCCTTGCTGCGCACCGCCCCCGCCACCTCGATGAGGTAGTTGTGGACCCCTTTCTGTTCCAGCAGCCCGGCTATCTCGTCGGAGGCCGCCCCCTCGCCCAGGGTGGAGAGATCCAGATAGAGATCTGGGATGGCTTTGCCGAGCAGGAAGTGATCCCCCTCGGGGGTCAGGGTGAGCTTGTCGATGCCGACCCGCTCCCGCGCCTTGGCGATCTGCTCTGCGCTGGGCCGCCTGACCGGGCGCTTGTCCGGCCCGAATCCCCACAGATTGACCAGGGGGCCCACGGTGACATCGAGAACCCCCCGGGTGAGGTGTGCGGCGTCAATGCCCTGTTGCACAATCTTCGCCATGGTGGCCGGGATGACCTGGGGGGGCAGCCCCGTTCCCTGATTGAAACGGGAGATGAGGGAGCCCGGATCATAGGTGGAGATCTCCTTGTTCAGGCGTGCCAGCAGCGCCTCCACCTCCTGTTGCAGTGCCTCCTGTCCGCCGGGGAAGGGGTCGCTCAGGGTCACCGCATAATAGGTGCCCATGGTGTTGCCCTGGATGCGGGTCTGGGTCGGGGCCGGCTGGCAGGCGCCAAGCAGCAGGATCAGGGAGAGCAGCAGGGTGCGCGCCAGCGCAGGCGCAAAGGGGAACTTCATCTCTCATTCTCGCGGGAGTCATCGACGGGGGAGCAGCTTAGCCAACGGCTGCGGTGTTGGCGAGTGGCCGTGGGCGGGAAGGCCGCAAATAATTAAGCGGGACGGGGATGTGAGCAACCCGCTTTGGGCCCGGGGTCGGGAGAAAAGAAGTGACCGGGCCCTCAGGCTGGCCCAAAAGCGGTCGTCCTTCGGTGACATTTGAATATAATGAAGATCGATCCTGACAGCATCTTTGCGGGTCGCGCCCACGGGGGCGAGATGCCTATGCTGTCATCCTTCGTCAATCAAAGGAGAACGTGATGAAAAAGGTGTTAACCCTGCTGCTTCTTGGCTCCCTCGCCACCCCGGTCCTGGCCGACGAGTGCGCACTGGTGATCGAAGGCAATGACGCCATGCAGTTCAACCAGACGGCGATGAGCGTGCCGGCCACCTGCAAGGAGGTGACGGTGACCCTCAATCACACGGGCAAACTGCCGGTGGCCAACATGGGCCACAACTGGGTGCTGGCCAACACCGCCGACTATCAGGCCATCGCCACCGCCGGCATGAGCGCCGGGGTCGATCACGACTACCTGCCCAAGGATGACCCCAGGATCCTGGCCCACACCAAGCTGGTGGGGGGCGGCGAGAGCACCAGCGTTACCTTCAAGACCGACGGCCTGGCGGGCAAGGATCTCACCTTCTTCTGCTCCTTCCCGGGCCACTTCGCCCTGATGAAGGGCAGCTTCAAGGTGGGGTAGTGCCAAGGACCGTGTCGCCGCCAGTACAAGCAAAAGCCGGGAAGGTCCCGGCTTTTTTGTCTTCGCTTGCGCTGCGTCGCGGTGCTTTCATGATCTGGTCTGGGGTGGCAAGGGGATGAGCGGCGTAGAATAGGTCGCAAATGGGCCAGTGGCCCGCCTACGCCCCTTCGGAAAAGAGAGCATGAACGCAGTGAAATGGATGCTTGGCTGTTGCCTGATGCTGTTGTGTGCCATCGCGCTGGCCGCCGAGCCCCCGGTGAAGAAGAGCCGGAGCGGCATCTGTCACCCCAAGGGCGGCACCTACTACAGCCGCACCAGGCACTATACCCCCTATGACACCATGCAGGCCTGCCTCGACAGCGGGGGCCGTGCCCCCCGGCGTTAAACGGCGGCTTGCTTGGGCTGCAGGGTAAAGAAGGCGAGGGTGGTCTTCTTGCCGCACTCGAAGCGGATGTTCTCCTCCCCCTGCACCACCAGGGTCTCGCCCGGTGCGACCTGCTGTCCCTGCACGGTGAGCTGACCCTCCAGCAGGTGGCAGAGGTAGCACTTGTCCGCCTCCAGGGTGAGGCTGAGGGGGAAGGGCAGGTTCAGCACCCGCACGTTGGCGCTGATGCGCGCCGGGTGGTAGATGAGCCCGAGATCCGTCACCTCTTTTTTCAGCAGCTCGCAGCGGGTCTCGTCATCCCCGCTGAAGTGGGCCGCCTCGAAGGTGGCGTAGGGGTGGCCGTTGAGCACGAAACCGGCACCGCTGACGGGCAGCAGGATGCGCTGGTAGCCGGGAAAGCGGGAGAAACTCCCCGCTTCCTTGATGGGGGCCGAGCTCAGCCGATAGTCAAAGTCGAGCTTGTCCAGGGTCGAACCAGGGGGGGAGATCAGGATCTGGGCCGTGGTGCCCTGCCTGTTCTTCCAGGGCATTTTCAACTGGTCGGACTCTTTAATCAGGGTGATCACGATGGCGCCTCGGCGGGAAGGGGAGAGTGGGGCCAGTGATACCATCTCCGGGAGTGGCTCACAAGGCGCCGCCAGCACAGGCCGCGCTGGTTGGCCACAAATCAGGCAGCGGATCCCCTGACGCTGACCCTAATCGGTCGACTCAAGCCCTTTTTCTATCTTGTCCAGCAGTTGCTGCAACTGCGCTATCTCCGCCGGCGTCAGCAGGGAACACAGCCGTTCGTCGAGCCGTGCGGCCTCCTGCTCCCCCTGGTTGACCCGCTCGCAGGCCAGCGGGGTCAAGGCCAGACAGATGCTGCGTCTGTCAGTGGGATGGGGCCGCTTCTCGATGAGCCCCTGTTTCTCCATCTCCTGCAGCAGGCGCGTCACCTGCGCCTTGTCGCGGCCAGACCGCTGTGCGATTAGCTGCGGCGTGGCGGGATCCAGCGCATGGATCAGTTGCAGCACCTTGTAATGGAGGGGGCTAAGGGCGATCTGCTGTGCCCGGAAATGCTGCGTCATGGCGATTTTGTACTGATCGAGGATCCGGAAGAGGCGGTTTGACAACTTCATGGTTGATAAAGTCAACTTAAAAGGGTTTAATTGATTTTATCAACCATATGGGCAAAAGCCCAGCCCGAGAGGAGATGAAAGATGCCACACACTTATCGTGTACAGGTCCAGGCGCTGGACCGCGAGGTGCCCCCGTTGCAGTTCGACTGCCAGAATCACGACGACATCTTTGCCATCCTGGCGCTCAGCAAGGGGAAGCTGGCCATGTCGGAGCAGGGACATCAGGCGTTTATCGTCGGGTTGAAGCTGTTTGGCGAAGTCATGATGCAGCATCGCAAAGAGGAGCTGTTCAAGGGGTTTCTCCCCCATTTCAAGCAATTCATGGGGCAACTGAAACGCACCGCCAGGGGAGAGGAGGCCGTGGTCGCCCCTTCCGAGTGACCCTGCCCTGACCCCAAGGGCGAGCGCTCCCGCCATCATGCCTGATGCAAAGGAAACCCCGAGGTTGTGATCCCGGTGCTGTCAAAGCGGCGGCGGCCCGCTACACTGGCAGCTCGTTTCACGGAGGACCCATGACCCACAAGATCATTCTGGATACCGATCCCGGCATCGACGATGCCATGGCCATTCTGTTTGCCGAGGCGCACCCTGCCATCGAATTGCTCGCCATCACCACGGTGTTTGGCAATGCCACCATCGAAAATGGCACCCGCAACGCCCTCTGGCTCAAGCAAAAATATGGCATGAAGGCGGACGTGGCCCGGGGCGCCGCCGCGCCGCTGCTGCGCGAGCCCGTGGGGCCGACGACGGTGGTGCACGGCCCGAGCGGCTTTGGCGACGTCCAGGCGGGGGAGGTGACCCTCATCCCGGATCCCCGCCCGGCCTGGCAATACATCGTCGAGACGGTGAAGGCCCATCCCGGCGAGATCACCCTGGTGACCATCGGTCCCCTCACCAACCTGGCGCTGGCGCTCGAGGCGGCCCCCGAAGTAGCCGCCCTGGTGAAAGAAGTGGTCGTGATGGGCGGTGCCTTTGGCGTCAACGGCCATCGCGGCAACGTGACCCCCTATGCCGAGGCCAATATCCACGACGATCCCGATGCGGCGGACCGGGTCTTCACCGCCCCCTGGCCCCTGGTGATCATCGGGCTCGACGTCACCCAGCAGAGCATCTTCACCGCCGACTATCTGGATGCCCTGCGGGACGATGCGGGGGAGCCGGGCCGCTTCCTGTGGGATGTCAGCCGCTTCTACCTGCGCTTCTATTCCGAGCGCATCGGCATGGCGGGGTGCCATGTGCACGATCCCTCCGCCATCGCCTATGTGATCGATCCTGCGCTGTTCACCCTGCGCAAGGGGCCGGTGCGGGTCATCACCGAGGGGCCCGCCATCGGCCATACCCTGCAAAAATTTGACGACACCCGCCATCCCCATGACGAGTGGGCCGACTGCCCGGCCCAGCAGGTCGGGGTCGCGGTGCGGGATCAGGCCTTGCTCGCCCTCTATCGGGATACCCTGGTGGCCTGGGGCAAGGGGCGCCGATAAGGCCCGGCAGTGAGTGAAAGCGTGATGGCGGCCGGGTCATGGTGAGGCGCCCCCGGTTATACTGGCGAATATCGGGTTGACGGGAGGAAGACGCAATGGCCTGGTTGTCTCTGTTGGTGGCGATAGCCCTGATCGGGTGGTTGATGACGCTGGGGCGCGGCGCCCTTTTCGAGGTCCGGCTCGCGCCGGGCAAGGTGGTGGTGAAGCGGGGCTCGGTGCCGCCGCGCTTTGTGACCCAGGCGACCCAGATCCTGCACCATGAGCCGGTGCGCGGACGCATCCTGGGCCTGCGGGACGGCAACGGGGTGAGGCTGGTCTTCTCCCGCTCCATCCCCGAGCCCGTGGCCCAGCGCCTGCGCAACATCTTCCCCTACGGGGATTACCGGGGGCTCTCCCCAAGCCCTGACGGGCGAAAATCACGCTGAGCGGTCGCCGTGGCGACCCTCATTTCCAGACGCCGGGCCCTGTGCCCGGCGTCTGCGTTTTCAGCGTTTCGCCAGGAGGCTCTGTTGCGGTCAGCGCGGCCCTTGCAGGGGCCTGATCGCCTCGACCAGAAAGTCGATGAAGGCGCGGGTCTGGGGTTTGAGGAAGCGGCCGCCACGAAACACCGCGTGGATCTCGTCCTGGCGATCCTCGTAGGGGGAGGCGAGCCACTCTGGCAGCAGCGGCAGCAGGGTGCCCTCGTCGATGCCTTGCTGCACCATCCAACTCGACAGCAGCAGCACGCCGCACCCCGCGAGGGCGGCGCAGTGCAGGGGCGTGCCCCCGACCGAGGCGAGGTTGCCCTGCACCGCCACCTTCTCGCGCTCCGTGCCCTGCTGGAAGTACCAGTGCTGGCGTTGGCGCCCATGGCCGCGAATGAGGCAGTTGTGGTGGGCCAGCTCGGCGGGATGGGCGGGTTCGCCATGGCGGGCCAGATAGGCGGGGGAGGCGACCAGCAGCGAGCGGTTGGTGAGCAGATGGCGAGTGTGCAGGCTGCTGTCGGCGGGTTTGCCGATGCGCACCGCCACGTCCACGTTCTCGGCATCGAGATCCACCATGCGGTTGTCCAGCGCAACCTCCAGGCGCACCCCGGGGTAGCGGGCGAGGAAGTCGGGCAGGCGGGGAGAGAGCCAGGACGCGCCGAAGCTCTCGAACACCGAGACCCGCAGCGGCCCCTCTGGCGCCACCGAGAGGGGTTGCAGGGATTGCACCAGCTGATCCGCCTCCTCCAGCAGGGGCAGGGAGCGGGCGAGAAAATAGGCGCCCTGCTCGGTCAGCACCAGTTGGCGGGTGCTGCGCTTGAAGAGCGGGATCCCGAGCTGCTGCTCCAGGGCGTCGATGGCACGGGTCACGGAGGAGGGGGCCTGGTTGAGGGCGTGGGCGGCACGGGAGAAACTGCCCGATTCCACCACCTGGGCCAGGATGCGGATGCGATCCAGCATGGATTCACCTTTGCGATAAACGCAAAACTGTTGCAGGTTATGACGATATTCTAATCAACAATGAAAAAGTGAACAATCGGCTCACCGCCCCATCCGGGGTCCATCACAGGAGTCTCGCCATGTCACACCGTATCCAGCTCGCCAACCAGGTGCCCGCCGCCGTCTCGGCCATGATGGGCCTTGAGTCCTACCTCGGGGGCACCGACATTCCCCTGTCGCTCAAGGAGCTCATCAAGTTGCGCGCCTCCATGATCAACGGCTGCGCCTACTGCATCGAGATGCACGCCGACGTGGCGATGAAGCACGGGGAGAGCGCCCAGCGTCTGCTGGCGCTGGCCGCCTGGCAGGAGTCGCCGCTGTTCGACGCCCGGGAGCGGGCGGTGCTGGCCCTGACCGACGAGGTGACCCTGATCGCCGACAAGGGGCTCACGGCGCAGACCTATGGGGCGGCGCTGGCCCAACTGGGGGAAACCCTGCTGGCCCAGTGTCTGGTGCAGGTGGTTACCATCAACGCCTGGAACCGGATCGCCGTGGCGACCCGGATGGAACATGATCACTCCTGACTCCGAGGGAGGGAGAGAAAACGATTGTCAACGGGCCCGCACAAGGGCCCGTTTTGTTACGAAGTGTGCCTTCTGACGCCAGGGGTTGCGACCGTTGTCGGGGGATGGGAAGTTAATCATACATTCGTTTGATTAATTATTTTTTTAATTTTCCCCGAAAAATACCCATCCAGATCAAGGTGTGGAAAAATGACCTGTGAGTCGAAAAGGGGCTGTATGGCTCTTTTTTGATCGCAATGGCGGGTTAAAAACAGACCAGATGGATCTTTTTGGTTAATTGGTGGTCACTTTTGGTGGCGCGAGAGATTAACGGAAGATGAATTGCCGCGGTGTAACTTGAATAAATTGGTCATTGTCAAGGGATTAACATCTGATACTGCTTTCCATCACCTTTTGAACATTTTTGGGATTAATTTTTCATGTTGTTCACATGCCGGTCTGATGCAATAAAATGCTGCATTTTTTTATACCAATAAGCCTTCAAAAGATGAGGACATTGCATGAGACTCTTTGATGTGAAGAGGGGCTTGGGCGCTTTGCTGCTGCTCGCGACCGCCAGCTTGCTGAGTGGCTGCGACATGGCACTGATGAGCCCCAAGGGGCAGGTCGGTATGGAGCAGAAGTCACTGATACTCACCGCACTCGGCTTGATGCTGATCGTGGTGGTGCCCGTGATTGTCATGGCGGTGGCGTTCGCCTACAAATACCGAGCGTCCAACACCAGTGCCACCTATGCGCCGGACTGGGCCCACTCCAACAAGATTGAGGCAGTCGTCTGGACTGTACCCGTCATCATCATCGTCATCCTGGCGGTGATCACCTGGAAAACTTCCCACTCCCTCGACCCCTACAAGCCGCTGGAATCGGACGTCAAACCGGTTCAGGTGGATGTCATTTCCCTGGACTGGAAGTGGTTGTTCGTCTATCCGGAGCTGGGCATTGCGTCGGTCAACGAGCTGGCCTTCCCGGTCAACACCCCGGTCAACTTCCGGGTGACCTCCGACACCGTGATGAACTCCTTCTTCATCCCGCAACTGGGCGGCCAGATCTACGCCATGGCCGGCATGCAGACCAAGCTGCACCTGATTGCCAACGAGGCGGGCGAGTACAAGGGCATCTCCGGCGGTTACAGCGGTGCCGGTTTCTCCGGCATGAAGTTCAAGGCCATCGCGACCCAGGACCAAGCCGGTTTCGACGCCTGGGTAGCCAAGGTGAAGGCCTCTTCCAAGGCCCTGAGCACCATGGATGAGTTCAATGCCCTGGCCAAGAAGAGCGAAAACCACCCGGTGGAGTACTTCGCCAGCGCTGATCCCAAGCTGTTCGTCAACATCATCAACAAGTTCATGGGCGGCATGTCCCATGGTGGTCACGCCACCCCGGCTGCGGGCTCTGCGGATCACGAGGGCATGAACCACGAGGCCATGAACCATGACGCCGCCCCGAAAGCGGGTGCCATGGACCACGAAGGGATGAACCATGAGGCCTCGCAAGAGGACGCCATGGAGAACCAGGCCATGAACCATGACGCCCATGCCGGACACATGGCCATGTCGGCCGACAAGAGTGTGAAAGCAGGATCCGAGGAATAATCGATGTTTGGAAAATTGACACTCGAGGCTATTCCGTACCATGAACCCATCATCATGGTCACGATAGCCGGTATCATTCTGGGGGGCCTGGCCATCGCCGGTCTCATCACTTACTACGGCAAGTGGCAATATCTGTGGAAAGAGTGGCTGACCTCGGTCGACCACAAACGCCTCGGTATCATGTATCTCATTCTGGGCATGGTCATGCTGCTGCGTGGCTTTGCCGACGCCGTGCTGATGCGTGGCCAGCAGGTCATCGCCTCCGGGGGTGGCGAAGGCTACCTGAACGCCCATCACTACGACCAGATTTTCACCGCCCACGGCGTCATCATGATCTTCTTCGTGGCCATGCCGCTGGTGATCGGTCTGATGAACATCGTGGTGCCGCTGCAAATCGGTGCCCGTGACGTGGCCTTCCCCTTCCTGAACAACCTGAGCTTCTGGTTCACCGCCGCGGCCGTGGTGCTGATCAACGTCTCCCTCGGGGTCGGTGAATTCGCCCAGACCGGCTGGCTGGCCTATCCGCCCTTGTCGGGGCTGGAGTTCAGTCCCGGGGTCGGGGTCGATTACTGGATATGGAGTCTGCAGATTTCGGGTCTGGGGACCCTGCTGACCGGTGTGAACTTCTTCGCCACCATCATCCGCATGCGTGCCCCTGGCATGACCATGATGCGCCTGCCGGTCTTCACCTGGACCGCCCTGTGTGCCAACATCCTGATCATCGCCTCCTTCCCGATCCTGACCGTCACCATCGCCCTGCTCACCGCAGACCGCTACCTGGGTACCCATTTCTTTACCAATGACATGGGTGGCAACATGATGATGTACATCAACCTGATCTGGGCCTGGGGTCACCCCGAGGTGTACATCCTGGTGCTGCCGGTGTTCGGGATTTTCTCCGAAGTGGTGGCGACCTTCTGCAAGAAGAAGCTGTTCGGTTACACCTCCCTGGTGTGGGCAACCGTGGCGATCACCGTGCTGTCGTTCATCGTGTGGCTGCACCACTTCTTCACCATGGGGTCCGGCGCCAACGTGAATGCCTTCTTCGGCATCACCACCATGATCATCTCCATCCCGACCGGGGTGAAGATCTTCAACTGGCTGTTCACCATGTACCGCGGTCGTATCGAGTTCACCTCGCCCATGCTGTGGACCGTCGGCTTCATCATCACCTTCACCGTGGGTGGCATGACCGGGGTACTGCTCTCCGTGCCGGCCGCCAACTTCGTGCTGCACAACAGCCTGTTCCTCATCGCCCACTTCCACAACGTCATCATCGGCGGCGTGGTGTTCGGCTGCTTCGCCGGTATCACCTACTGGTTCCCGAAAGCGTTCGGCTTCAAGCTGGATGACGTCTGGGGCAAGCGTGCCTTCTGGTGCTGGATCACCGGCTTCTTCGTGGCCTTCATGCCGCTCTACGTGCTGGGCTTCATGGGCATGACCCGTCGTGTCAGCCAGAACATCGATCCCGAGTTCCACGGCTGGCTGGTGGTCGCCGCCTGCGGCGCCGGTCTGATTGCCCTGGGCGTGCTGTGCCAGGTCATCCAGATCGTGGTCAGCATCCGCGACCGCGAGAAGAACCGCGACCTGACCGGCGATCCCTGGGGTGGCCGTACCCTGGAGTGGGCGACGTCCTCTCCGCCGCCGTTCTACAACTTCGCCATCGAGCCGAAGGTCACCGGTCTGGACGCCTTCTGGGAAGCCAAGGCTGACGGCAGCGCTTACAAGAAGCCTGCCCAGTATGCCCCCATCCACATGCCGAAGAACTCCGGTGCCGGTGTCATCATCGCCGCCTTCAGCGTGGTGTTCGGCTTTGCCATGATCTGGCACATCTGGTGGATGGCCATCGCCGGCTTCATCGGCATGATCGCCACCTGGATCATCCACAGCTTCAACGACGATGTGGACTACTACGTACAGGTTGACGAGATCGAGCGCATCGAAGGTCAGCATTTCGACAACATCAACAAGGTGGCTTAATTCCATGGCGACTGACGTACTACATCACTCTCACGGTGCCCATGAGGATGGGCACCACGATGCCGGTGCCACCAAGGTATTCGGTTTCTGGATCTACCTGATGAGTGACTGCATCCTGTTCGCGACCCTGTTCGCGACCTATGCAGTCCTGGTCAACGGCACTGCCGGCGGCCCCACCGGCAAGGACATCTTCGAACTGCCGTTCGTGTTCGCCGAAACCATGCTGCTGCTGCTGAGCTCCATCACCTTCGGGTTCGGCATGCTGGCCATGAACAAGAACAAGGTCGCGGCGGTCAACACCTGGCTGTTCGTCACCTTCCTGCTGGGTGCCGGCTTCATCGCGATGGAAATCTACGAGTTCCATCACCTGATCGTGCACGAGGCGGGCCCGGATCGCAGCGGCTTCCTCTCTGCCTTCTTCACCCTGGTGGGGACCCACGGTATCCACGTGACCAGCGGCCTGGTCTGGATCATCGTGATGATGGTGTCGATCACCAAGAAGGGGCTGACCGAGCGCAACCGCACTCGCCTGATGTGCCTGAGCCTGTTCTGGCACTTCCTCGACGTGGTATGGATCTGCGTCTTCACCGTGGTCTATCTGATGGGGGTCATGTAAATGAGTCATTCCGTTGACAATCACGGCGCCAGCCACGGCAGCGTCAAGTCCTACATGATCGGCTTCGTGCTGTCACTCATCCTGACCGCCGTGCCGTTCTGGATGGTGATGGACGGCTCCGCCTCCCACGCCGTGGTGCTCGGCACCGTGGTGGCCATGGCGGTGGTGCAGATCTTCGTACACCTGGTCTACTTCCTGCACATGAACACCTCCTCCGAGGAGCGCTGGAACCTGGTGGCACTGGTCTTTACCGTGCTCATCATCGCCATCGTGGTCGTGGGTTCCCTGTGGATCATGTACAACCTCAACATCAACATGATGGTTCACTGAGCGGGTTGATGATGATGAAGCAATACCTGCAAGTGACCAAGCCGGGCATCATCTTCGGCAACCTCATCTCGGTTATCGGGGGATTCCTGCTGGCCTCGAAGGGGAGCCTGGATGTGCCCCTGTTCATCCTGACCATGGTGGGGGTGTCACTGGTGGTGGCCTCCGGTTGCGTGTTCAACAACTACATCGACCGGGACATCGACTGCATCATGGAGCGCACCAAGAACCGCGCCCTGGTGCGGGGGCTCATCGCCCCCGGTGTCTCCCTCTGGTATGCGACGGCGCTGGGCGTTGCGGGCATTGCACTGCTCTACTTTGCGGCCAATCCGTTGGCCGCCTTGCTGGCGGTGCTGGGCTTCCTGGTTTATGTGGGGGTCTACAGCCTCTACATGAAGCGCCACTCGGTCTATGGCACCCTGGTCGGCAGCCTCTCCGGCGCCGCGCCGCCGGTCATCGGCTACTGCGCGGTGAGCGGGCAGTTCGACTCGGGGGCCCTGATCCTGCTGGCGATCTTCAGCCTGTGGCAGATGCCGCACTCCTATGCGATCGCCATCTTCCGCTTCAAGGACTACCAGGCCGCCAACATCCCGGTGCTGCCGGTGGTGAAGGGGATCCCGGTGGCCAAGCTCCACATCACCCTCTACATCCTGGCGTTCATGGTGCCGACCCTGATGCTGTTCCTCGGCGGCTACGCCGGTTACAAGTATCTGGTGGTGGCCACCGCGGTGAGCGTCTGGTGGCTGGGGATGGCGCTGTCGGGCTACAAGGCGGCGGTGGACGACTCCCTCTGGGCGCGCAAGCTGTTCATGTTCTCCATCGTCACCATTACTTGCCTGAGCGTGATGATGTCGGTGGACTTCCAGCCGGACGCAGCGCCTGTATTGGTGAGCATGCTGCCCTGATAGTGTGAACTGCACCCCTGAAATGCATGAAATCCAGAGCCGGGAATCTTCCCGGCTCTGCTATTATGGGCGCCGCCCTGCGAGGGGCATCGCCGATTTTTCGGGGGCGGCCGGGCGCCTGTCACCCCTTTCTTTTCCTCTTCTTTTTGACTCATCGAGGCCCTCATGAATGATTTCACCATGACGAGGGGCGAGCGACGCGCGACCTGGGCGCTCGGCTCCGTCTTCTCGCTGCGCATGCTCGGCATGTTTATGGTGCTGCCGGTGCTGACCACCTACGGCATGTCCCTGGCGGGCGCCTCCGAGGCGCTCATCGGGCTTGCCATCGGCATCTACGGCATGACCCAGGCCCTGTTCCAGATCCCCTTCGGCCTGCTCTCCGACAAGGTGGGGCGCAAGCCCCTCATCGTCGGCGGCTTGCTGATGTTTGCCCTTGGCAGCGTCATCGCCGCCCTGAGCGACGCCATCTGGGGGGTCATCGTCGGGCGCGCCCTGCAAGGGAGCGGCGCCATCTCCGCCGCCGTCATGGCGCTCCTGTCGGATCTCACCCGGGAGCAGAACCGCACCAAGGCCATGGCCTTCATCGGGGTGAGCTTTGGCATCACCTTCGCCATCGCCATGGTGACCGGCCCACTCATCACCCATGCCCTGGGCTTGTCCGGCCTCTTCTGGCTCATCGCCCTGCTGGCCCTGGCCGCCATCGCCATGGTGCTCTGGGTGGTGCCGACCCCGGCGGCCCACCTGCAAAATCGCGAGTCCGCCATGGTGCGAGGCAGCTTTCGTACCGTGCTCACCAACCCTCGCCTGCTCAAGCTCAACCTCGGCATCCTCTGCGTCCACACCCTGCTGATGTCGAGCTTCGTGGCCCTGCCGCCCCTGCTGGAACGTGCGGGCCTGCCCCGTGACAGCCAGTGGCAGGCCTATCTGGTCACCATGCTGATCGCCTTCGTGAGCGTGGTGCCCTTCATCATCTATGCCGAGAAGCACCGCCAGATGAAGCGGGTCTTCATCGGGTGCGTGGTGGTGATGCTGGCCGCCGAGCTGGTGCTCTGGCAGAGCGGCCAGCAGTTGTGGGGTCTGCTCGCCGGGTTGCAGCTCTTCTTCATCGGCTTCAACGTGATGGAGGCGCTGCTGCCGTCCCTCATCAGCAAGGAGTCCCCGCCGGGCTACAAGGGCACCGCCATGGGGGTCTACTCCACCAGTCAGTTCCTCGGGGTTGCCATCGGCGGCAGTCTCGGCGGCCTGCTCTACAGCCTGGGGGGCGGCCCCCTGGTGTTTGGCGGTTGCGCCGCCCTGGCCCTCGCCTGGCTCGGGGTGAGCCTCACCATGGCCGAGCCCCCCTATGTGAGCAGCCTGCGCATCGTGCTGCCGGAAGGGGTCGAGGCCACCCCGGCCCTGGAGCAGCGGATACGCGCCTGCGAGGGGGTAAGCGACGTGCTGCTGGTGCGCGAGGAACACTCCCTCTACGTGAAGGTGGACAGCAAGCGCCTGACCCGCAGCGATCTGGAGCGGCTGGTCTCTTTGTGATGGCTGGCTGCGCGGGGCGGTGCAGAGCGCGGGCTGATGGGCGGCTGCTATGCTGAGATCCTCACTCACAGGAGGAACCTCTGATGTCATACGTGGACGGATTCGTGCTCGCCGTGCCGACGGCCAACAAGCAGGCCCTGATCGATCATGCGGGGCAGTTTGACCCCATCTTCCTCGAATACGGTGCCACCCGGGTGCTGGAGTGCTGGGGGGACGACGTGCCCCACGGCAAGCAGACCGACTTTTACCGGGCGGTGGCGGCCAGGGAGGATGAAACCGTGGTCTTCTCCTGGGTGGAGTGGCCGAGCAAGGCGGTGCGGGACGACGCCATGGGCAAGATGATGCAGGACCCCAGGATGGACCCCGCCAATCCCCTGCACCAGACCATGCCGTTTGATGGCGCCCGCATGATCTTCGGAGGCTTCACCACCGTGCTGGAGCTCAAGGGCTGAGACCTGCCATCGGGTCACCCAGGTGGCCGGAGCGCAAGGGCCGATAGCAACACCCAGGCCCGTCAGATGATGAAAAAGCCCGCCAGCCGGCGCAATGCTGTTCACTTAAGCGGAGCCGCATTGCGATTTACCGGAAAACGGGTCTTTGATATCTTCACCGCCCTGGGTCTCGATGGCCTGGGGCGTTTTTCTATGAACATGACGCCTATGCAGCCCCGCAACTCCGCCAACCT
>NZ_JAGKRH010000318.1:0-293 GCF_017939245.1 Aeromonas sp. PrichA-15
CTGCTGCCTCCCGTAGGAGTCTGGACCGTGTCTCAGTTCCAGTGTGGCTGATCATCCTCTCAGACCAGCTAGGGATCGTCGCCTTGGTGAGCCATTACCTCACCAACTAGCTAATCCCACCTGGGCATATCCAATCGCGCAAGGCCTGAAGGTCCCCTGCTTTCCCCCGTAGGGCGTATGCGGTATTAGCAGTCGTTTCCAACTGTTATCCCCCTCGACTGGGCAATTTCCCAGGCATTACTCACCCGTCCGCCGCTCGCCGGCAAAAGTAGCAAGCTACTTTCCCGCTGCCG
>NZ_JAGKRH010000319.1:0-321 GCF_017939245.1 Aeromonas sp. PrichA-15
AAAATAAGGCTTGACTCGAGAAGGCGGTTGAGTAGAATGCCACTCCCGCAGCAGCCAAAAGCTGCGTCGCTCTTTAACAATTTGAATCAAGCAATCTGTGTGGGCACTCACAGCATCGAGCATCAAAAACAATTTTTGATATCAATGTCTGATGAAGTGACCAAAGCAACGAAAATTGCAGCAGTTAATTCAGCAATTCATTGAGCCGCTTTTCGAAGCAACCAAACTTAAATTGAAGAGTTTGATCATGGCTCAGATTGAACGCTGGCGGCAGGCCTAACACATGCAAGTCGAGCGGCAGCGGGAAAGTAGCTTGCTACT
>NZ_JAGKRH010000320.1:0-18399 GCF_017939245.1 Aeromonas sp. PrichA-15
GTTCGGTCGGTTCGAGTCGGAATTTGTAGGCTTTCAGAATTTGCATTTAGCGCTCAGTGTGTAGCATTATTGCCATATCTATTAAGCCCGATTGAGTGACAGAATGCAATTCACTAAAATTAATAAATCACGCCATGCGGCCTACGTTTTGCACGTACATTTGGTGTTTATCACCAAGTATCGAAAGCCGATATTGGGGGATCTGCATCACGCTTCCTTCGGTCAGTGTGCGGCAGAGGTTTGCAGAGATTTTGGTGCGGAACTGAAAGAGTGTGACGGAGAGGCTGATCATGTTCACATGCTGATAGAGTACGCGCCAACGGTGCAGCTATCGGTACTGGTGAACTCGTTAAAGGCGGTCACATCAAGGCGACTGCGTAATGAATTTCTGGACTTGAGAGGTGCTTACAGCAAACCCGTACTCTGGTCACGCTCTTACTTTGCGGGCTCTTGCGGCGGAGCACCGTTGGAGGTGATCAAGCAATACATTCAAAACCAGCGGGGCTGACGCCCCGGCGAAATTCCCCTCCCACCTACGTCGGAGGGAGTCCCCTTTCGCATTTAAGATGGGGATATGCGCTGGCAAGATCGCCGTGAGAGCAACAATGTGGAAGACCGACGCCAGCAAGGCGGCGGCAACGGGGGCGGCGGCCTGCCCATCGGTGGCAAGGGGCGCCTGATCCTGCTGGTGGTGGTCATGGTGGCGGGGTACTACGGCGTGGACCTCGGCCCCCTGCTGCAGGATCCGGCCCCGCAGAGCCAGCCCCAGCGTCAGAACTCGTCCCAGGCTGCCAACGATCCCCTCGCCCGCTTCACCTCGGTGATGCTCGCCTCCACGGAGGACGCCTGGGGCGAGATGTTCCAGCAAAGCGGCAACCACTATCAGGCCCCCAGACTGGTGCTCTATCGCGGTGCGACCCGCACCGGCTGCGGCCAGGGGCAGTCGGTGATGGGGCCCTTCTACTGTCCGGCCGACAGTACCGTCTACATCGATCTCTCCTTCTATCAGGACATGCGCGACAAGCTGGGGGCCGACGGCGACTTCGCCCAGGGCTATGTGATCGCCCATGAGGTGGGCCACCACGTGCAGAACCTGCTCGGTATCTCCACCAAGGTGCGCCAGCAGCAACAGGGGCTGAGCCAGGTCGCCCAGAACCGGTTGTCGGTCAAGCTCGAACTCCAGGCGGACTGCTTCGCCGGGGTCTGGGGCCACTACATGGAAAAAGAGCAGGTGCTGGAGCGCGGCGATCTGGAAGAGGCGCTCAACGCCGCCCAGGCCATCGGCGACGACAGGTTGCAGCAGCAGGGTCAGGGCCGGGTCGTTCCTGACAGCTTCACCCACGGCACCTCGGCCCAGCGCCTCACCTGGTTCAAACGCGGTTTTGACAGCGGCAAGCCCGCCAGTTGCGACACCTTCGCCGCCCGCTGAAGGGGGCAAACGCAAAGGGGCCGATTCCTCACGGAGCCGGCCCCTTTCCTTTCTCACCCGAGGGGGTCTTCCCTCATTCGGGATCCTCCGCCAGCAGATCGGTGAAGACGAAGCCGTCCCGCAGCACCGTTTCCCCCACCCGGATGGGCAGGGGATGCAGGAACATGGGGCCGTCCCAGGCCAGGGTGTGAAATTCCCCGTTCTCGCCGCAGGGATCCACCCCGGCGGGCAGGGCAGCCAGGAAGGCCGGACCGAATTCATGACCACCTAACCCGGCGTCCAGCTTGCCCGGATCCAGGGTGCAGACCCTGGCCTTGAGCCCGGCGTCGATCATCGCCTGCGCCAGCTCGGTCGTGTCGCTGCCCCAGAGCGGGAAGAGCGGCGTGATGCCGGTCCCCGCCAGTTGCCGCTCCCGATAGGCGCGCACATCCTCAAGAAAGAGATCCCCGAACGCCATGTGGTAAATGTCCTTGACCTGCACATCGGCGATGAAGCCCGTCATGATGCGCCCATACTCCTCGTTGCTGCAGGGCCAGGGCAGGTCGATGGTGGTCAGCGGCAAGCCCACGCACTCAGCCTGTGCCAACAGCAACTGCTTGCGCACCCCGTGCATGGCCACCCGCTCGAACGCCTGGTTGAGTGTGGTGAACAGCCCCACCACCTCGATGGCCGGATCCTGGCGCAGGCGATGCAAGGCCCAGGCGCTGTCTTTTCCGCTGCTCCAGGAGAGCAGTACCTTTTTCTTCGTCATGATCTCTCCAGCTTCTTGCCGCACCGTGCTGCAAGACAGTGTTGCGAATTGTGCGATTTACATTGCGGGACACAAAAGCATACCCTCGTGGGTGAGCGTATCCCCGCAGCACACCGGGGAGAATAACTAAAAAAACGATGGGAAACATAAGGATATGAGTAAAGTCAGCACATCGCACGACCACGGTCGCCCCCTCAATCGACAGGATTACAAGACCCTGAGCCTGGCGGCGCTGGGCGGCGCCCTCGAATTCTACGACTTCATCATCTTCGTCTTCTTCGCCGTGGTCATCGGCGAGCTCTTCTTCCCGGCCGACATTCCCGAGTGGCTGCGCCAGTTCCAGACCTTCGGCATCTTCGCCGCCGGCTACCTGGCCCGCCCCCTGGGGGGCATCATCATGGCCCACTTTGGCGATCTCATCGGCCGCAAGCGGATGTTCACCCTCAGCATCATCCTGATGGCCTTGCCGACCTTGCTGATCGGCCTGCTGCCCACCTACGCCGTGCTCGGCATCGCCGCCCCCCTGCTGTTGCTGCTGCTGCGGATCCTGCAAGGGGCCGCCATCGGCGGGGAAGTCCCCGGTGCCTGGGTCTTCGTGGCCGAACATGTGCCCGCCCGCCGGGTCGGTGTCGCCTGCGGCACCCTCACCGCGGGGTTGACGGCCGGCATCCTGCTCGGCTCCCTGGTGGCGACCGCCATCAACCGTGGCATGAGCCCGGGCGATGTGAGCGACTGGGGCTGGCGTCTGGCCTTCGTGCTCGGCGGCGTGTTCGGCATCGTCGCCATGTACCTGCGCCGCTGGCTGCACGAGACTCCGGTCTTCGCCAAGATGCAGGCCAACAAGTCCCTGGCCGAGGAGCTGCCCCTCAAGACGGTGCTGCGTGAACACAAGGGCAGCGTCGTCGTCTCCATGCTGCTGACCTGGCTGCTCTCCGCCGGCATAGTAGTGGTGATCCTGATGACCCCGACCTATCTGCAGAAGGTCCACGGCATCAGCCCGGCCGATGCCCTGACCGCCAACTCCCTGGCCATCGTCGCCCTCACCCTGGGCTGCATCGTCTATGGTCGCCTGATCGATGCCATCGGCAGCGGTCCTACCTTCATCCTGGGCTCCCTGCTGCTGGCCGGCGCCACTTATACCTTCTACCACAGCCTGGCAGCCGGCACGGATCAGCTGGTGCCCCTCTACATGCTGGCGGGCTTTGCGGTGGGGATCGTCGGCGCCGTGCCCTACGTCATGGTCAATGCCTTCCCGCCGGTGGTGCGCTTCTCCGGGCTGTCGTTCTCCTACAACGTGGCCTACGCCATCTTCGGCGGTCTCACCCCCATGCTGGTCACCCTCTGGATGAAGGAGGACGTGCTGGCCCCCTCCCACTATGTGGTCAGCCTGGCCGCCCTCGGTTTCGTGCTCGGCATCTGGCTCTGGCTGCGCCAGCGCGGCCAACGCCAGGCCACCCCGCAGGCCGCCTGATCCTTCCCAAGCAAGCCCCGCACTGTCGGGGCTTGTTCTTTGCGGATATCATCGACCGGGTGGCGGTCCGCTGCGGACCTGCCAGCTCACCCCAATCCGTCCATCTGCCCGAGGTCCACTATGTTCTTCCAGGTCGTCTTTCTCGCCTTGCTGGCCCTGCTGCCCATGGTCAACCCGCCCACCACGGCCACCCTGCTGCTGGGATTGAGCAAGGGCATGTCCCGCGAGCACATTCGCCGCCAGATCAACATGGCCGCCCTCTATCTGTTCGCCACCCTGTGCGTCAGCTTCTTCATCGGATCCTCCATCCTGGATCTGTTCGGGATCTCCATTCCCGGCCTGCGCCTGGCCGGTGGCCTCATCATCGCCTTCATCGGCTTTCGCATGCTGTTCCCCTCGCCAAACCAGTCTGCCGGGGTCGAGGCCAACCAGAATATCGCCTTCGTGCCCCTGACCATGCCCAGCATGTGCGGACCCGGCACCATGGCGCTGGTGATCAGCGGCGCGGCCCAGATCGCCGAGCTGCCGGCCGAGGCCGATCGCGTCGTCATCTATGCCGCCATGGTCACCGCCTTCGCCCTGATGAGCCTGATCAGCTGGGGTGTGCTCAAGCTGGCAGATCCCGTGTGCAAGATCCTGGGAGCCACCGGCATCGACGCCATGACCCGCATCATGGGTTTCCTGCTGGTGTGCATGGGTATGCAGTTCTGCATCAACGGCGTCAAGGAGGTGGCGCAGGATCCCGTCTTCCATGGCCAGGTGATGGAACAACCCGCTGCCGCCTTGCCGACCCATGCCGGATCTACCGCCCTCGATCATCTCGCCGTGCCGCGCGAGCCCTGATTGAAAACGGTGTCATTTTTCGTGCAAATCCCTCCTGATCTTGCGCCTGATCATATTGCCTTCATCTTGATGGGGTAGTCTGGTTTTTGTACAGGCAGGGTTCAGAAGGTTGCCGCTAGCGTGGCATGTGCTGACCCCATCACTTGAGGAGATATGCAAATGGAAAAGATGCTGACCGAGATTGGAAGCTACAGCCTGTTTCATGAGTATCTGAACGTGGTCGGTGCCGCCAGCCCCGCGCTGACCCGGATCAAGACAGGATGGGAGTTCAAGCGAAAGGATCGCCTGCTCGCCCAGATAAGGGTGGATGACCACGGCCACGCCCGCTTCTTCATCGACGCCCGCGCCATTTCGGTCAACTGACCCGACCCCTTTCCCAGCCCCGGCGCCTGCCGGGGCTTTTTATTGCTTGCGCGTTCCAATAAAAACCCCGGCGCCGGGCCGCAATGCTGTTCAGATAAGCACTTTTTTGACTGATTATTCATAAATTGGATTTGAGTTGAGGGGGCAAGGCTGTGTCCAGTCGATCTTCCTCCAGCCTTTATCCAGCGGGGCTTGCAATAGAAAGAGGGAGGCATCATGCCTCCCTCGCTTTTTTGTCCTGATACTACGTGGACTGGAACTCAAATTCTCTTAAGTGAACAGCATTGCGGCGCCGGGCCGGGGTTTACAAAGGTGTGTGACCTTACTGGGTGCCGCCCACGGTGAGCTGATCCAGCTTGAGGGTGGGCTGGCCGACGCCGACCGGCACGCTCTGCCCCTCCTTGCCGCAGACCCCGACTCCGCGATCCAGCGCGAGATCACGGCCCACCATGGAAACCTGGCTCATCGCCTCGGGGCCGTTGCCGATAAGGGTCGCTCCCTTGATGGGCGCGGTGATCCTGCCATCCTCGATGAGGTAGGCCTCGGAGGCGGAGAAGACGAACTTGCCGGAGGTGATGTCCACCTGACCGCCACCGAAGTTGGGGGCATAAATGCCCTTCTTCACCGAGGCGATGATCTCCGCCGGATCGTACTGACCCGCCAGCATGTAGGTGTTGGTCATGCGCGGCATCGGCAGGGCGGCGTAGGATTCGCGGCGGCCGTTGCCGGTGAGCGGCACCCCCATCAGGCGGGCGTTCTGCTTGTCCTGCAGGTAACCCTTGAGAATGCCGTTCTCGATCAGCACGTTGTAGCCCCCCGGCGTCCCCTCGTCGTCGATGGAGACGGAGCCGCGCCGACCCGGCAGGGTGCCGTCATCGACGATGGTGCAGTGTTTGGAAGCCACCTGCTCGCCGATGCGCCCGGCAAAGGCGGAGGAGCCCTTGCGGTTGAAGTCCCCCTCCAGACCGTGACCCACCGCCTCGTGCAGCAGCACGCCGGGCCAGCCGGCACCGAGCACCACCGGCATGGTGCCGGCCGGGGCGTCGATGGCCTCCAGGTTGACCAGGGCCTGGCGCACCGCTTCACGCACATAGCCAAACGCCCGGCTCTCGAGCCCGTCCAGCTCGAGGAAATGGTCGTAACCGAAGCGGCCACCGCCACCGGCGCTGCCGCGTTCACGGCGATCCCCCTTCTCGGCGATGACGGTCACCGAGAGGCGCACCAGCGGACGCACGTCGGCGGCCAGGGTGCCATCGGTGGCGGCCACCAGGATCTCTTCATAGACCCCGCTGATGGAGGCCATCACCTGATTGATGGCGGGATCCAGACTTCTGGCGAACTTGTCCATCTGCTCCAGCAGGGCAATTTTCTGCTGCTTGTCGAGGGTCTGCAGGGGATCCAGCGCCGGGTAGAGCAGGTTTGCTTCGGTGCGAGCCCATGCTTTTACCTTGCCGTGAGCACCGGCGGCGGCGATGCCGCGAGCGGCAGTCACCGACTGTTGCAGCGCCAGCAGGCTCAGCTCGTCCGAGTAGGCGAAACCGGTCTTCTCGCCGCTGACGGCGCGCACCCCCACCCCCTGATCGATGTTGTAGCTGCCATCCTTGACGATGCCGTCCTCCAGCATCCAGGACTCGTGCCAGCTGCGCTGGAAATAGAGGTCGCCGAACTCCACCTGATGGCTCATCAGGCTGCCGAGCAGCTGTTGCAGCCGCCCTTCGTCGAGATCGTTCGGGGCCAACAGGGAGGCACTAACCTGGCTCAATAGACTCAAATCTTTCTCTCCACTCTCATGCGAGATGTCGTAACGGTTAAATCCACGGCCGCGGGCTCACAGCAGGCGGGCGTGTTGCAGCACCGGCATGGTGCGTTTCAATTCATCGATCAGGGCCCCATCCAGCGGCGCCAGCACAGTGCCCTGCCCCGACGCCCGACAGGCCAGCACCCGGCCCCAGGGGTCGATCACCATGCTGTGGCCCCAGGTCTGGCGCCCCGTCTCGTGGGTGCCCCCCTGGTTGGCGGCCACCACGTAGCACTGGTTCTCGATGGCACGGGCCCGCAACAGGGGCTCCCAGTGCGCCTCGCCGGTGACGGCGGTAAAGGCGGCAGGCACCAGCAGCACCCGGGCACCGGCCCGGGCCAACTGGCGGTAAAGCTCGGGAAAGCGCAGATCATAACAGATAGAGAGGCCGAGGGGACCAAAGGGGGAGTCCACCAGCACAGGCTGATCACCCGGGCTGAAGGTCTCCGACTCCCGGTAGCGGCCGTGATTGTCCGCCACGTCCACGTCGAACAGGTGGATCTTGTGGTAATGCCCCTTGAGCTCGCCGTCGGGATCGAACACCAGGGTACTGGTGTGGATGTGGTCGGCACCGGCGATGGCGGTGGGCATGGCCCCGGCCACCAGCCAGATGCCGTGGGATTTGGCCCAATCAGAGAGTTGCTGCTGGATTGGGCCATTTCCCAATGGCTCTGCCCCGTCCAGATACCCCTGCCGCTCGCCAAAGAGGGCGAAGTTTTCCGGCAGCAGCACCAGCAAGGGGCGCTCCCCGGGCAGACTCGCCAGCTCGGCGGCGATCCGCTCCCGGTTATCCTGCCAGGTACGACCCGAAATCAACTGCATGGCGGCTAGCCACATGACGCGCTCCTTCTGTTGGGCGAGCCGGTGACACAAGGCCTTCTCGGCTCGCAGGGCAATATCTGCACTATGAGGGGTTTGGCGGCCGGGGGAAAGTCCCCCAGCCCGGCGCTGGCCCTCAGCGCTGACCCGAGCCCTGATGCTTGGGATTGAGCAGGAAGGGGGTGACCTCCTTGGCGGGCAGGCCGGGCGCCACCGCATCCACCGCCTCCTTCTGCTGCTGGTTGAGCTTGATGCGGGCGCGATCCCGCCCCGCCTCCACCAGCCTGGGGGCGTCCAGCGGGCCGGAGACCCGAAAATCGATGCGGGTCACCACGTCCACCACGGGCTCCAGCAGCTTGGAGAGGGCCAGCACATAGAGCCCGGTGATGGGAGTCAGGGAGAAGGCCGCCACCACGGGCAGGGTGCCCCCCAGGTTCGGGGAGAAACTCAGATCAAAGTCGAGCCGCCAGCGCACCAGATCCGCGATGCCCTTGCCCCGCAGGTTGCCCGCCGCCCCCTTCATGTAGAAGTCGTTGTTCTCCACCACCCCCTGATTGACCTTGGCGGAGGCGGACATGGACTCGAAATAGAAGCCCTTGTCGAATACATCGCGAAAATCGAGGCGCAGCTTGCGCATCAGGGAGTCGAGGCTCAGCAGGGAGAGCAGCCGGGCCCCCTTGTCGTTGACCTCCCGCAGGGTGCCTCCCTCCAGCTGGTAGTCGATGCTGCCCGCCAGAGTCGGCAGGCTCAGGCGGTAGGGCACGTCACGCCAGTTCAGATCCAGCGCCAGCTTGCCCGGGGCATCCCCGATGGGCGAGGTGTAGCCGAGCCGCTTGAGCAGCAGCTCGCTGTTGCGGGTCTCGAGGTTCACCCTGGCACGGGTCTGCATCTGGCTGCCACGGGCCAGCCACTCGGCGCTGCCGCGCAGGGTGCTGCCCGCCAGGCGCATCTCCAGCCCCTTGAGATCCAGCCGGTTGGCCCCGGGCAGCAGCTCCCCCTTCACCTCACCCAGGGGCAGCTCGCCGAAGCGGCAATCCACGCAGCTGAAGGTGAGCCAGGGAATGGCGTCCATGATGGCCCGGTCCTGGCGCTCATCGGGATCCGGGCTGAGATCGGTCCCCTTGCCGGACCAGTAGATGCGGGCAAACTTGGCATCGATGGGGCGCCCATCGGCCACCGGCACCCGCACCACCCCCATCACGTCGGGGCTGTCGATCATCACCTCGGTGGCCTGGTTCACCGGCCCCAGGGTGAAGTGCACCGCCTTGAGGCTGGCGCTGCCGATGTCGGCACGGGCCAGTTGGCCATCTACCCACCACTCCTGGGGCAAGAAAGCGGGACCCACCACCGCATTGTCACTCGGCGCCGTGCCAGCAGGCAGCCACTGCTTGAGACGGGCCAGCCAGCCGGCCACGTCCACCTGCTGCTGATTGATGGCGAGCAGCATGGGCTTGTCCTGCATCACCCGCGCCCCGGGCTGGCCGATGTTGACCCGCACCCGGCCGAGGTAGGGCACGCCGTCGCCGTACACCAGGCGGCTCTGCATGTCGATGTCCGCCCCCAGCACGGCGCGGATATCGGCGCTGCCATCCCGCCCACGGGCCGTCACCTTGAGGGGCAGCCGGGTACCCGCCGCCTTGGTCAGGGGCACGGGCAGATCCAGCCCCATGCCCTGCAGGTTGGAGTCCAGCGCCAGCTGGAAGCTGAACGCCTTGTTCTCGGGCAGGGTCAGCCCCAGGGTACCCGACCAGTTGCTGCGCCCCTGGAGCATCTCGAGGGCCGGTATATCCCGGCGCTGGCGGCGGCTGTCCCACTGCCCCTGGAACTTGAGGTCGGCCTGATAGCCGTGGGGCAGTTGCCGCCCCTGATAATCCAGGGTCAGCGGCTGGTTCCACAGGCTGGCCTTGAGGTTGTGAATGCGCGTCTGCTCGTTGTCATACTCGAGCGTCCCTGCGACCCCGTCGAGTGGCAGGTCCAGGGAGGCGATCCTCACCTTGTTGTCCTTGAAGCTGGCTTCCCCGCTGGCCTTGACCTCCCCCTCGCCATCCAGCGGTATGTCAAGCTTCACCGTGCCCTTCATGGGGCCGCGGATCTCCACCTCCCGCAGCGCCTGACCGACGGATCCCCCCAGCGGCGAGTCCTGCAAATAGTCGCTGATGGCCTTGCCCTCGCCCTCAACCCTGGCATCCACGTAGAGGTGAGCCCCCGGATAGAGGTCCGGGATCCAGGCGTGCACCGAGTCGGAGCTGGCCTTGCCGAGCTGGGTGGCGCGGCTGTTCATGTCGAGGCTGGCGTTCTGGAACAGCAGATCGATCTGCAGGTCGGTCAGCGGCTGCCAGCCCGGGAAAAACTCGTAGGTGGCCTGTTGCAGCGGCACCGCCACCTGGAAGACGCCCTTGCCGTTGTCGTAGGGGAAGTCACGGAATTCGCCGTACCAGAGCAGGTCGGCCCCCTTGGCCTTGCCCCCCTTGATGGCGCCGCTCAGGTAGCTCACCAGCCCCTCATCCATCACCGCCAGGGGGTAGTAGCGATCCGCATGGGCCGCGTTCTTGACGTCGATCCGCCCGGTCAGGGCGAGGAAGGGGTGCTCGAACAGCTCGAGGCGAAACCGGCTGGCGAGGCGCAGATCCGGGTTCTCCAGGGCAATGTCCTGACCATAGAGCACCCAGCCTTGCGGCGCCCGCCACCAGTCGAGGGCCGCACTCAGGCTGTCCACCGGGATGGGTTCCTTGAAGTGGCGGGCCGGATCCACCTTGCCTTTGCCCAGGGTCAGGCGGGCGCGTCCCCCGTTCGGGGTCAGCCAGAAGTGGCCGTCCAGCTTTTGCAGACCGGGCACATCGTGCCAGGCCCGGGTCCCGAAGCCGCGCAGTTGCCCCTGCAAAGAGAGCCCCTGCCAGTCCCCGTCGGCCTGCAGGACCAGCTCCTGCAACTGGCCCCTTGGCCGGGTGCGCTTGAGGGTCTCGGTCAGCTCGGGATAGAGGCCGGAGACCAGCTGGCTCAGGTTGGCAATCTGGTCGAGATCGATGGCGGGCACATAGCCCTGGATGCGCGAGCCGATGCGCTCGAGCTGCAGGCGGCTGTGCAGCCAGGTGGCGCCATCGAGCTTGAAGATGACGTCGTGGCTGGCGAGTTGCCACGCCTCGCCGTCCCGACGCAGCTGGATCTTGCCCCCCTGCAGGTCGAGGCGGTGCGGCTCTCCCTTGATCTCGTCTTTCCAGATCAGGTGGTTGTTGCCAAAGGCCAGCAGGGAGTTGCCGAGCCTGCCCTTCTCGAACTCGCTCCAGAGCTGGAAGTCGAGCTGGCCGCTCACCGGCGGCGCGCCGGCGTGGATCCGGGCCAGCATGGGGCTGATGTCCAGCTCGCTGGCCCCCAGATAGAGCTGGCCCTTGAGGCGGTCGAGCCGCACCTCGGGGGCATCCACATCGATGATGAGGTCCAGGGTGCTCTCTCCCACCCCGTTGATGAGATAGGCCTTGCCGACCCCCTGATGCCGCTTGCCGCGGTTCTGCCAGCGCAACTGGGCGATGTCGAGGGCGCGCACCTCCCCCAGTGCCGTGGTGAGGCTCAGGCGTGTGTCGTGAATGTCGAAGGTGGAGAGCTGGGTCAGCAGGAAGTGCAGCAGGGCTTCCTGCTGGTTCGCGCTCTTCCCGCTGACGGGGGTGGCGGGCTGGGTCATGTCCAGCGCGATGTTGCCGTCGCTCAGGATCAACTGGCCAAACACCGGTCTGAGTTCGTTGAGGGAGCGCCAGAAGTCGAGGTGGGCCCACACCTTGCCAAGGCGCAGGGAGAAACGCCCCGAATCGGGGGCGATGGCCAGTCCTTCCAGCCCGATGGCCGGGCCGCGGGGAGTCCACTCCAGCCCGACGTGATCCACGCTCACCTCGAGCTGACTCTCCCCGAGCAGGGTCCCTATCACGGCCGCCCGGTGCTGGTTGAGCAAAGGGCCGCCCAGTCGTACCACGCTGACCAGAACGGCCAGCAGCACGAAGAAGACTCCGAGGGCCAACCAGCCCCGACTCAGCCAGCGATAGACCAATTACATCATCACCACATCGAACTGTTCCTGCCCACAGAGCGGCTCGGAGACCACCCTGACCTGCTTGCCGATGAAGACTTCCAGCTCCGCCAGACTGTGGGACTCTTCCCCCCGCAGGTAATCGGCCACCGAGGGGGCCGCATAGACGGTGAACTGATCCGCGTCGTAGGCGCGGTTGACCCGGATGATCTCCCGCAGGATCTCGAAGCAGACCGACTCCACCGTCTTGACCCGGCCGCGCCCCTTGCACTCGGGGCACTCGGCGCAGAGCACGTGCTCAAGGCTCTCACGGGTGCGCTTGCGGGTCATCTCCACCAGCCCGAGCTGGGAGAAACCGTTGACGTTGGTCTTGGCCCTGTCCTTGGCCAGCGCCAGCTCCAGGCTGTGCAGCACCCGGCGACGGTGATCCTCGGACTGCATGTCGATGAAGTCGATGATGATGATGCCGCCGAGGTTGCGCAGGCGCAGGTGACGGGCGATGGCGGCGGTGGCCTCGACGTTGGTGTTGAAGATGGTCTCTTCCAGATTGCGATGGCCGACGAAGGCCCCGGTGTTGATGTCCACCGTGGTCATGGCTTCGGTCTGGTCGATGATGAGGTAGCCGCCGGATTTGAGCTCCACCTTGCGCTCCAGGGCCCGCTGGATCTCGTTCTCCACGTCGTAGAGATCGAAGATCGGCGACTCGCCGGTGTAGTACTCCAGCTTGTTGGCCAGCTCGGGCACGTACTCCTCGGTGAAGCGCTTGAGCTGATCGAAGCTCTGGCGCGAGTCGACCCGGATCTTGTCGAGCTCGGCACCGACGAAGTCACGCACCACCCTGAACGCCAGGCTGGGATCCTCGTAGAGGATCTTGCAGGGGGGGTACTTCTGCTTGCGCTCGAGGATCTTGCGCCACAGGCGCTTCAAGAAGGCGGCGTCCTGCTCCAGCTCCTGCTCCCCCACCCCTTCGGCGGCGGTGCGGATGATGTAGCCGCCCAGTTCGTCCACATAGCCGGCCACGGTGCGCTTGAGGCGCTCGCGCTCCGCCTCGGATTCGATGCGCTGGGAGACCCCCACGTGGGCACTGCCCGGCATGAAGACCAGATAACGGGATGGCAGGGTGATGTCGGTGGTGAGGCGGGCCCCCTTGGTACCGAGCGGGTCTTTGACCACCTGTACCATGATGTCCTGCCCCTGGCGCACCAGTTCGGCGATGTTGCCAGCCTGGAACTGCTCCTTCTCCTTGATCGCCACGCACTCGGTGTGGGGGACGATGTCGGAGGCGTGCAGGAAGGCGGCCTTGTCCATGCCGATGTCGACGAAGGCGGCCTGCATGCCGGGCAGCACGCGGCTGATCTTGCCCTTGTAGATGTTGCCCACGATGCCGCGCTTGGCCTGACGCTCCACATGCACTTCCTGCAGCAGACCGTTCTCGACCAGGGCGACCCGGGTTTCGGAGGGGGTGACGTTTACCAGCAGTTCTACCGACATAAGTTACCTTGCCTTTCTAGTTTTGAATTCTGGCACGACGAACAACGGGTAACTCAGCAGCGCACTGCTGACGAGAGGATTACCGGGTCTGCTCGAGGTGCTGCTTGATCAACAGGTCCGTCTCCAGCAGGGGCAGGCCGACCACGGCACTGTAGCTCCCCTCGAGGCGACTGACGAATTTGCCGGCAATGCCCTGGATGGCATAGGCGCCCGCCTTGTCGCACGGCTCGCCGGTGCGCCAGTAGGCTTCGATCTCGGCCTCGTCCAGCTTGCGAAACGCCACGTTGGTGGTGACCAGTCGCACATCGCACCGCTCCGGGGTGGCCAGGGCCACCGCCGTCATCACCTGGTGTACCCGCCCGGAGAGGGCTTCCAGCATGTCCTTGGCGTCCAGCAGGTCGGAGGGTTTCTCCAGCACCCGCTCCCCCAGCACCACTATGGTGTCGGCCCCCAGCACAGGCAGCGCCGTGGGCGCTGCGGCCACACCTGCCATCGCCTTGTCGCGGGCCAGCCGGCAGACGTAATCCTGGGGCTTCTCACCGTCGTTGCGCAGCTCCGGCACATCCAGCTTGAGGACCTCGAAACGGTAGCCCAGGCGGGTCAGAAGCTCGTGCCGGCGGGGGGAGCCCGAGGCGAGATAGAGTTGCAGTTCGTTGTGCTTGTTCATACTTCACTCAATGAGACGATGCGCAGTTACAATGCGTTGTTTTTATTCACATTCACTTGATATTGAAGCGACGCCGCACCTTGCGCAAGACCATAAAAATCCAGGGCCATATTAACATCGTCGTCAACGTCGACCAAAAGTAGGCGAAGTTGAGGCTGGCCCGGCTGAACAGATGCTCCGCCCAGAACACGGTGATCTTCCCCACCAGGGAGAGCAGACCGATGATCAGCGCCTGCTGCCAGAGGGAGAAGTTGCGGATCTTCTGGAACTGGAAGGCCGCCAGGTAGGTGGTGATGGCCATGGCCATGGCCCGCACGCCGAGGGTGCTGCCGAGCAGCACGTCCAGCAGCAGGCCCGCCACCCAGGCGGTGCCGACGTTGGTCCGGTGCGGCAGCGCCAGCGCCCAGTAGATGAGCACCATGGCAAGCCAGTCCGGACGGAAGGGTTCGAATTGAAAGGGAAGCGGCAGGATGGAGAGGCACAGGGCCAGCAGGATCGAACACCAGATCCAGATCCTGCCGCTGGCGGGTTGCAGCATCAGCGCGTCGCCCCCGCCGCCGAGGTTGCCGTGGCCGCCGAGGCGCTCGCCGCAGGCTCAAGGGCATCCTTGTCGTGTACTTCCGGTTTCTTGTCGGTCCACAGCAGCAGCAGGTAGCGCAGACGGTCCAGCGCCACCAGGGGCTTGGCCTCGATCTGGGCGAAGGGCTTGCCCTCCACGTAGTCGGAGCGGGTCACGGTCGCCACCGGATAACCTTCCGGGAAGCGGCCGCCCAGGCCCGAGGTGACCAGCAGATCGCCGACCTGGACGTCGGTGTTGCGGGGCAGGTTGCGCAGCTCCAGCTTGTCCAGCTCGCCGCTGCCGGAGGCGATGGCGCGCAAGTCGTTGCGCAGCACCCGCACCGGGATGCCGTGGCTGGAGTCGGTGATGAGCAGGACGCGACTGGTGGTGGAGCCCACGTGGAGCACCTGACCGACCACCCCCTGATCGTTGATCACCGGCTGGCCGTTGTAGACGCCATCCAGCGCCCCCTTGTTGATCAGCACCTGATGGCTGAAGGGGTCGGAATCCACCGACAGCAGCTCGGCCACCATCTTGCGGGACTCCTTGTGTACAGGTGACCCCAGCAGCTCGCGCAGACGCTGGTTCTCGTGCTCCAGCTGATCCATCTTGAGCAGGCGAGAGCGCAGGGTGAACAGTTGCTGCTCCTGCTGCTTGGTCTGCTCGATGAGATCGGCGCGGGTCTGCACCTGGGTCGACATTGTGTCGAGCAGGGTGCCGGGGGCGTTGGCGATGTATTGCAGCGGGCTCACCAGGGAGCTCAGATAAACGCGGACATGGCTGAACACACCGAAGCGGGAATCCGCGACGATGGCAGCGACGGAGATGATGACGGCGAGAAACAACCGTAACTGAAGCGAAGGGCCTCTACCGAAGATGGGTTTCATGAGTCGTCAAAAAAGAGCCGGCGCTCGGCCGGCTTTGGGTCTTATTCGTAGTGGAACAGATCGCCACCGTGCATATCGATCAGCTCCAGCGCCTTGCCACCGCCACGGGCGACACAGGTGAGGGGATCTTCAGCCACGACGACCGGGATGCCGGTCTCTTCCATCAGCAGACGGTCGATGTCCTTGAGCAGGGCACCACCACCGGTCAGCACCATGCCGCGCTCGGAGATGTCGGACGCCAGCTCGGGCGGGGATTGCTCCAGGGCCACCATGACGGCGGAGACGATGCCGGAGAGCGGCTCTTGCAGCGCTTCCAGGATCTCGTTGGAGTTCAGGGTGAAGCTGCGGGGCACACCCTCGGCCAGGTTGCGACCGCGCACTTCGATCTCGCGCACCTCTTCGCCCGGATAGGCGGAGCCGATCTCGTGCTTGATGCGCTCGGCGGTGGCTTCCCCGATCAGGCTGCCGTAGTTGCGACGGACGTAGCTGATGATGGCTTCGTCGAACTTGTCGCCACCGATACGGACGGACTGGGAATAGACCACGCCGTTCAGGGAGATGATGGCCACTTCGGTGGTACCGCCACCGATGTCCACCACCATGGAACCGGTCGCTTCGGAGACCGGCAGGCCGGCACCGATGGCGGCAGCCATGGGTTCATCGATCAGGTAAACCTCGCGGGCGCCGGCGCCCAGAGCGGATTCCTTGATGGCGCGACGTTCCACCTGGGTGGAGCCGCAGGGCACGCACACCAGCACGCGCGGGCTGGGGCGGAAATAGTTGTTGTCGTGAACCTGTTTGATGAAGTGCTGCAGCATCTTCTCGGTCACGTAGAAATCGGCGATCACGCCGTCTTTCATCGGGCGAATGGCGGAGATGTTACCCGGGGTACGACCCAGCATCTGCTTGGCGGCATGACCGACAGCAGCGACCGATTTGGCGTTCCCGCGCTCTTGGCGAATGGCGACAACTGAGGGTTCGTTAAGGACGATCCCTTGATCTTTTACATAGATCAGGGTGTTGGCAGTTCCCAAGTCGATCGACAGATCGTTGGAAAAGACGCCTCTGAGCTTTTTGAACATGGCTACGGGAAATCCTAAGAATTTGGAGGTGCAGAAAACCGGCTAACTTTACCAATGCCCACCCCAATGGGCAAGCGCTCAAACTGTCGCCAATCAATCAGGCGCGACAAAAATGCGAGTCATCACTCACTCGGACACGCTTGCAAACACTAATAAACAAGGATTTAGGGGGATGCTGTTGAGCCAGCCCCCCTTTCACATCATTCAATGCAATACTTCGCGCCGATAAATAACTCTGTCATTACCCC
This sequence comes from Aeromonas sp. PrichA-15, assembly GCF_017939245.1. Lineage (NCBI taxonomy): Bacteria > Pseudomonadati > Pseudomonadota > Gammaproteobacteria > Aeromonadales > Aeromonadaceae > Aeromonas > Aeromonas sp. PrichA-15. The sequence goes on from NZ_JAGKRH010000320.1 coordinate 16,424, forward strand.
GGCTGGAGCCGAAAATGGCCTCACCTTGCAGGTTGCCGTCATTGCCACTCGTTGGGTCAGACAACCAGAGGGGCTGCGACGGCTGTTTTGCCAAATCGACCTTGTAGGGAATGCGCACCGAGATGTCCGGCTTGGCAAAGTGGAACAGGATCTCCCCGTCTTTCGCCAGTGCAGCATCCCCACCCGGTGCCGAACTACCCAACCCCAGCTTGATCTTGCGACCCGCCCCCAGATTCAGCTCGCGAGTCGCCGCATCAAAGGTTTGACTTGGATTGAGGAAAGTGAACCCCTGATTGGCCAAAGAGAGCTGGGTACATTGATCTTCCTTGTTTTTCAGCCAGTTGCCCGCTTCGTAATATTGCATCTGCAGTGGAATGGCCAGCGGCGCCGAGGCCAGGCCAGCCGCCGTACCAGCCTGCAGGCGGCCGTACAACAGCTTTTGAGTACCCAGCAGCACCGCATTACACCCTTGCCCCGATTTGGAACAATCCCCTGCTACACCCGCATTCATATTCGGATTCGCCAACAGCGTAGTACCGCCATCCTGATCATCGACTTTGATACCAAAGCTCAACGTGGCAAACGGTGCTTCTGGACTCGCAGCACGATCAAAGCGGGTATTCAGCCCCAAAGGCGACTGCTGATTTATACTGGCGACGCCACTTGCCCAGCTGAGCGAGGGAGATAGTGTAATACGCTTGTCACGAGCAACCCCATCCAGAGCATTAGCCGCCACCATCTCAGCAACCCCTTTAGCGAACGCCCCCTGATAGTTCTGTGTCGTCCCTTTCTGCAGATTGCGTGCAGTGAGGACAAAACCGCTGGCAAAGGGCTGGCTCATGTATGTAAAGGCATTGCAGGCAGGCGTGATAAAGCCATTACTCAAACTGTAATCCCAAGGGACAAAACGACCGATGGGTACGCTCCATCGCAACACAGTCTCAAGTTGGGGTAATTCATCCTGATAAGCGGGATAAGGCACAAAGTTGCTGACGCCTAACCGGATCACCCCGACCTCAGACCAATTCGCCGTCACGTTTGCTACCCCGCTCGCCAACGTGATCGTGGTTGGCGAAAATGCTCCGCTGACGCCCGTTGTCGGCGCTAACAGGGCCCAAGAGAGCGTTTTATTACTGGTAGTAAACCCTGGGGTTAACTGACCCTGAGTATTGACTGCACTGGCTTGTAAAGTAAAAGGCTCGCCCGCTTTGCGATAGATAGGACAAGTGGCATAAGTACTGTCGTTATTTCCCGAGCACACACTCTGTCCTTGAGCCTGGAGTGCGATCGCTTTGGGAATCACGGCAACGGTATCACTACCGGTCAACTTGAGGGTGCCTGTGACATCATTCTTAAGGAAAGTAGTATCCAGTCGCAACACACCGGCATCCGGATATTGCAACGTCAACTGGCCAACTCCATTGCTATCGAACGATACGTTAACGTTCCCACTTGGCGATATTGTGCTGCCATTGATCGTCGGCACTGCATTGCTGGCAGTATCAGACACGACCTTGGTAGAGCCGAATTGCAGGGTCTGATTTCCTGTCAATAATGGAACGCATACCTTGGTTGCTCCAACATCGCTGGATTTAATGGCTCGAATCGTCGAGTTTGTTGAACTACCGGCATAAAAGGTGGAGAAATCAAACTGCAGAGCAGCATCGGAAAAATTCATAGAACAACTGCTATCAAGCACACCATCGCGATAACAACGTAATAACGCCGAGGGATTTGCGCTTGATAACCCAATGACAACACTCTTGGCAGCCAGAGAAGATAATGTGATATCAGCTGTTCCTGAACTACCCAAGCTGACCGGGTTACTACTCCATCCGTTGCTCGGCTTCATACTGACACTGGCATTACCTTTATAAAGTTGGCTACAACTGTTATCAAGACACGCGGCAAGCCGAACCTGTGCGGGTTCACACGTCAATGAGGAAGAAGGATAATAAACCTCATAATGGTCAACA
>NZ_JAGKRH010000320.1:18548-84268 GCF_017939245.1 Aeromonas sp. PrichA-15
CCGGATAGGGTTGAACCATTGGCTAAATATGCACTATCATAAACAACCATCAGTAACTTACTGATGTCACCGGAAATATTTGAGCCAGGACTGTTAATGTAGCTAGCCGATCCCATATCGAGATTTTTAACAAATATACGAACCGGGCCATCAACAATGATCGATGTATCATTATTCATCTTCAATGTTTCGATCCAGTAATCGCCAGCGGCCAACTTCACCGTATAATCTCTACCACCACGCCCACTTCCCAAGTCAAGAACTTTAATGCTAATACCCGAGTTCTCGATATTTATTTGTGACTGATGAGCTGTGCTAATTGTCCCAAACTGATTGCCCTCTACGGCAGTGAGAAAACGCGTTTCGGCAAAACCAACGGAAATGTTACTACCTGCACTTAATGGGAACCGGGAAGAGGGAGCGCCAGACCAGCCATTTACCATACCTGCAGCAACACAAGCGCTATTATCACAGTTTAGACCAGATGTACCTTTTATCTGACCATTAGGACCGTATCCAAGGCGACCCCCTTGAGAACCAAATAACTGCCCTGCCGTATAATTCGTATTCCCTGAGAAGTCAATTCTGTCGCTACTTTCTCGACCTTGGGCTGGATAAGGAAAAACCTGTGTACATAAATCATCAAGTACAGGAATATCATTTTTAGGCGTGTAACGCAGGATCATATCATCCCAGCTTATATCATCCCTATCTCTGGCATTTACTGTTTCGATCCATAATTCGTAATTACCAGCAGCAAGCTCATAGTTTATATTCCAATTGACATCCCCATTGCTATTGAAGTAATAAACCAATGGTGTATATGCACTACCAACTGGACGGATGAACATGCGTGAACCGTTATTCACCCCCCAATCACGCAAGTTATATAACGTGAGTGCATTCAATTGTGACCGCTTATTAAGCGTGAATTGATACAATATATAAGTACCGTTTGGCACGGGGGGATACCAGCGAGTAGCATCAGTATTCTCACCTATATGGGAACGTTCAATAAAATGGAACGCTGTCGTAGCACCATTGGTTACCAACCTTATATCTTTGAATGAAAAGTCATCCCAGTCTCTACAATAAGGGTCATACGCCCCCCAATAGTACCCATTTGAAAAACAACCACCCCAAACAGCCATCTTGTACTCACCGGGGTTTAGCAACCATCCGCCATAACGAGATACCCTATCCCGTGAATAGTCATTAGCCCTCTCATTCAGCACTACATTTCCTAGGCTGTCCCAAATAACAAAATTAGCTCCTGCATCCAAACCAGTAGCGCTCTCCAGCCGGAGCTCGGATAAGGTCACAGGGTGACTAATATAAAAATGGATAGGGTTGACAGGTATGTAAGCCGAAAATCGAGTCGAAACCAAGGTAGTTGGACGAAGGGCATTACTTGTATTATCACCAATCAAAAACTGTCCAGGTAAAACAATATCTGCTCGAGCCAACTGAGAGACCAAAAGCAGCAGCCATAGCAAAAAACACTTCATTTTTTGGCTCATATCTGGCCTCCATCATAAGCTTCGACCATCAGGGTTCGGCTCACGGCAAAATCAGGGTTGGCACTGTTAAGGTCGGAGCTGCCACAGGTTCCGACACTCTCGAGACGATAGCCATTGGTCACAGACCCGTTATAAGTCACCGGCACCGTGGCGCAACGAACCACAGCCAGACAGTTGCTCAGCCCTGGATTGCTGGCAAAGCTCAGTGGGCTGCTTGCCAGGCAGACCGCTGGGGGAGTCGGTTGGGCAAGCGTGCGCTTGGGGAACAATCGATAGAGTGCTACTTCCAACCCGCTCTGGGCGGCCAGCAGGGCACGCACGCTGCGCACCTCCACAGTATTTTTCTCGCCGCTATCGACCAGAAAACGGCCCATGGCAGCCGCCAGCAGTGCCATCACCACAATCACAAACAGGGCGATCATCAAGGCGCTGCCTCGCATCCGTCCGAAAGCCTGTGGATCAGGGTACATTGAACACCTCTATCTTGTGGTTGAAGGTGACCGACTCCCCCTTGCGTTCGAACACAAAGCGCATACCAAACTCCCCTTCGGCGTTAAACGCCGAGGTTTCCCGATAGAAGGTGCCAATACGAAGGGAATCCGCCATCAACACGCCCTGTGCAGGTAAGGATGCACCAATGGGGGCAGTGGCACGGGTCAGCGTGTTTCCTTCCACACAGTAGCGAACCTGCTGGTTGGCAAAGTAGACACGGCTGCCTGGAGAGAGGCCCGTCAGACTCTCGGTGCTGGTATAGCGGATGGTTTGCGCTCCGGATACGGGCGTCAGCACATCCGTGACCTTGGCTACGCAGCGGCCATAATCGCAGCCTGCCGTGAGCGAACCGACTTTTTTGTCCGGCACGGGAAAGACGATCAGCTGATCATCTTTTTTGACGGCGGCGGCATCCACATCCAGCGGATTGGCAGCAGAAGCCGGGGTCGCCATCACCAGCTCAAGGGTGGACGTGCTCCCAGACATGACGCGGTTAAGCGCCAGATAGCGGCTCGAGGTGCTGATGGGCCAGAACCGCAAACAGGCACCGGTGTCGTCCCATGTCCCGCCAGTCGTCTCGATCCGCTCCGAGCCCGGCACCGCATCACGCAGTTCGCGGTTAAGTCGCTCCATGGCGAAACGGGCATCACTCATCAACTGTTCACGGCTACTGGCATCGCCATAAATCTGGGTGCCGATTCCGATAAACTGGCTGGTAAAGGTCGCCATAATCCCGAGCAGCAGGATGACCATCACCAGCTCGACCAGAGTAAAGCCACGGTTACCCCGAGGTTTGCGGTCGGTTCGATTGGCCGCCAGGCTTAATCTGGCGCCGGAGTTGGCTAGGGGCGCGGATATTCTGGTAGAGAGGCAACCCCCAACAGCAGAGCGATCCATCAGTAGTTCCCCCGATAGAAGGAGAAGTCGAGCACGCTCTGATCCGGTAGCTTGATCTGCAGATCAATACGCTTGCCCACAGAGCAGGGTGCGGCACAACTCTTGAAGGTGCCGTCGCTGAAATCGGCTCCGCTCACCGCAATTTTCACCTGATAGTTGCGATACTCCTCGCTGCTGACTCCCGTCGCAGTCTGAGTCAGGGTGTTGGCATCCACCCAGTTACCTGCGGTATCGAAATCATCCACATCGTTATAGGCATAGGATGCGGGCTCGCCATCAGGGCCATAACTGGTGGAGCAGGAAGAGATGGTCACCCCAGCCACCTGCTCGCCACAACGATAACGACCACCGTTATGATCCGAATGTTCATCAAACGACTTTTGCAAGATCTCGCCGGAGAGGCGCTGGGCCAGCTGGGCAGCGCGTACCTGCTGCACCGGGTCTACCGCCTGCGGCGCCTGATTGATAAGCAACCCCAATATGCCGGTCAAGGCCACCGCCAGCAGCACTATGCCAACGATCAGCTCAATCAGGGTGAAACCGCGTTTAAGGGATCTCATGGATAAACCCCTCGGATTCAATGTTGATACGGCTACTCTCGCGACCATCGGTGATTTGCAGCTCGCAGCCACCGACGCAGCTACCGAGCGGGCGGCCCATTTGATCAAAGCGGATAACAAAAGGAGGCGTGCCCTTGTTCGAGGAGAGGGAGATCCCGACAGACAGGGTCACCGGACGACCACGGGTGAGCTGATTAGCGTTCCAGCTCGATATAGCCGCAGGATCGCCACAAGGGGAGAGCGTGCTGTGGCCAAACTGGCCCGCGTCAACCCGCAGTGAGGTACAATGATTGGCCGGTTCGTGCATATTGACGGTCTGTACCAGCCGCAGGCGGGTCAGCAGCTCGTCACGCACGGTTTGAGTTTCAAAGCCGCCTTTGCCCAGCCATTTGGGCACGGCAAAGGCGGCCAGAATCCCGAGTAACAGGATCACGATCACCAGTTCAATCAGGGTAAAGCCCTTGGTTGCAGGCATGGGACTTCTCATCAGGGAAAAGAGAAAGCGAGGCCGAAGCCTCGCTCATCATTCAAAGTCTTAGGGCTGCACACACGTACCATTATCAGCACTCAACTTGCCAACGATGGTAGTTGCAGTTGCGGTACTTGTAGCCTGAGTATAAAGAACACACTTTGCATCTTTTTTCAGGTCGCTATCAGCTTTGAACTGATACGAGCTACCTGTTGTAGCCTCACTCCCCTTCCAGGAGCCATCGATCGTTACTGCATTTCTGATCCCAGCATCACTCGCCTTTGGATAACCATAGGCAGTATCAATCGATGTACCATCAGAACCAGTCACCGCAGCACTACTAACGCGCTCTTCGCCTTCCAATGCTGATTTGCTATAAACCAGCTGTGCAGAACTGCTAACAGCCGCCTGCACACCTTGAGCGGCAGACTTCTTGGCATTCTCCTGCAGATTCAGGAACTTGGGTGCGGCGGTGACCGCCAGAATGCCCAGAATGATGATCACGATGACCAGTTCGATCAGGGTAAAGCCCGATTGCTTTTTCATTACGTCTTTCCTCGGTTTATCAATTGATATGGGTGGTCACCTGGCCGGAGGCCGGGCGATAACTGAAACTCATGAACGCATCCGTGCTCCCTTGCGGGTCCTGATAACGTCCATCACTTCCCTTGCTCAGGCTGTTGACCAGATAGTAACGGCAGACCGAATCCAGTCCATTGTTGCTCACCGTGGCATAGAACTTCAGGTCATTGCCGCTACCGCGCACCTCGTCAAAGCGGGCAGTAGCCTTGGGAGGATTCTGCAACAACCCCTCCCAAATATTGAGGCAGCGGGCCGCCGTCAGGCTGGCCGGATCCACATCGGGCGTGCCACTTGCTGCCGTGTCCATGGGATACCCGGGAGAGAGCTCGCCATTGCTGACCTGGCTGTCGGTCGGCGTGGTCAGATAGAAACGCGAGCCGTCATAGAGCACGGTGTTGAGCCCATCCTGCCTGGCACGCCCTTCGGCCTCCCACTGGGCCCGCACCAGGGACACTCCGGTGGCGAAACCGCCGGACACCCCTTCCACGCTCGCCTTCTTCGCCTCGTCGGTCACATCGAGAAAACGGGGCAAGGCGGTGACGGCCAGGATCCCAAGGATCACGATGACGATCACCAGCTCAATCAGGGAAAAACCGGCCATCCGGCCAAGCGCCCTAACGGGTCTCACTCTCTTTGCTGCCATGCTGCCTCCGTAATGGTCCGCATTATTTCATGCGGATAGAAAAAAATCATGTCAATGAAATACTTGAAGCACCCAATCAGGGGCGGGCCACCACCCGGCCATCGGTGAAGCTGTAGTGCAGCCAGTGTCCTTCCTGGCCGAATTCACACCCGTCGCCTCCTTCGCTGACAAGGGCCTGCCAGGATGAAAGCCCCTCATCGTGCCCCAGCAGGGCGAGCCAGAGCTGACGGCAATCGGCCGATGGCGACTGGCGCGGCAGCACCGCCAGAGGCCAGCCCCGCTCATCGAACTGCCAGGCTGTGCCCTCGGCATGGAGCACCGACGGACGCCGCTCGTCGAGCCAGCGTCCGTGCAGGCGCTGGGCCCGCTGTGCGAACTGCTCACCGAGCAGGCTGGCGCTGATGGCCAGCGCCTCTTCCCTGTGATTGCGATAGCTCATGACCAGGGCCGTGACGATGACCGCCAGCAGGATAAAGACGACGACCCGCCGATACCCCCCCAGCCAGTGCTCATCCCGCTCGGACTCTCTGCTCATGCTCTTTCATACCCTGTTCTCTGTGCCCGGCACGGGCGGCATCCGGATGACCGTGAAGATACTGCCTACTGGCCGCGCACCGCTCTCATCATGTCCCACATGGGAGTGAAGATACCCAGCGCCAGCACCAGCACCATGACCGCCACTATGCCGATGAGGATGGGTTCGATGCGGGCGGTGAGGCTCTTGAGGTCATAATCCACCTCACGCTCGTAATACTCGGCCGCTTCGTGCAGCAGCTCGTCCACCTGGCCGGTCTCTTCCCCCACCGCGATCATCTGCATCACCAGAGGGGTGAAGAGGCCGCTGGCCCCGGCGGTGCGCAGCAGGCTCTCCCCCCGTTCGATACCGCCCCGCATGTCGCGGATCTGCCCCGCCATCCAGGCGTTGTCCACCGCATCGGCCACCAGGGTCAGCGCTGTGTTGAGCGGCACGCCGGCCTTGAGCATCATGGAGAAGCTGCGGGCAAAACGGGCAAGCAGGGAGCGCTCTATGATGGAGCCGACGATGGGCAGCCGCAGCTGCCATCTGTGCCAGGTCAGCCTGCCTTTGGTGGTGGCGACCCAGCGTCGCCAGCCGACGACGGCGCCCACCAGGATGGCGAGCAGCAGCCACCAGTAGTGAACGAAGAAGTGGGAGGTGGCCAGCAGGATACGGGTCGCCAGCGGCAGCTCCACCCCGAACTTGGCAAACATCCCGGCAAAGACGGGGATCACCATGATGTTGAGGATCACCATGGCGACGGCGATGGCAATCAGCACGAAGGTGGGGTAGCGCATGGCGGTCTTGATCCGCTTGCGGGTCTCCAGCTCCAGATCGAAATAGTTGGCGAGCTGCAGGAAAGCCTCCTCTAGCTGACCCGTGTTCTCCCCCACGTGGATGATGGCCACGAAGAGGCTGCTGAATACCTTCGGGTGCGACTGCATCGCGCTCGACAGCGGCCGGCCGTTGGCCAGATCCTCCCCTAGGGCGTGAAGCGCCCGCTTGAGGGGCTTGCTGTGGGCGCTCTCCTCCAGCCCCGCGATGGCGCGCAGGATAGGGATGCCTGCACGGGTCAGGGCATACATCTGGCGGCTGAAGACCACCAGCTCCTCCAGCTTGACGCTCCCTTCCAGCAGCAGCGACCAGTCGATGCTGGCAGACCTGGCCTTGCCGGCCTTCAGCTCGGTGGGCATCACCCCGCGGCGCATCAGCTGCTCGGCGGCGGCCAGCTCGCTGACCGCTTCCACCACTCCGCTGACGGCCTGGCCCTGGCTGTCACGCCCCTTGTAGGCAAAACGGTTCATGGGCGACCCCGGCAGAGTGATTCCGTACGATCCAGATGCCTCATGCGTTACCCCAGGTCCTCGGCCAGCCGAAGCACCTCGTCCACCGAGGTGATCCCCTCGCGGGCATAGTCGAGCGCCGTCAGGGCCAGGGGGCGGTAGTGCTCGTGCGCCCGTGCCGCCCGGGCAAACCCCTCGGCATCATTGCGGCGCAGGGCATCCATCATGGGTTGATCCAGCTCCAGCAACTCGTAGACTCCGATCCGGCCCGCGTAGCCGGTGAAGTTGCAGCTCTGGCAACCCCGCCCCTTGCGATAGCGATGCTGCCCCTGCGCTTCACCGGAGAGCACCGAGAGCCAGGTGGCCTGCCCCTCGTCCGGCGCCGTCTCGCAGGCGCAGTGTTCACACACCCGCCGCACCAGGCGCTGGGCCACCACGGCCCGCAGGGCGCTCGCCACCAGATAGCCGGGCGCCCCCATGTCGATGAGACGCAGGGCGCTGGTCACGGCGTCGTTGGTGTGCAAGGTGGTCAGCACCAGGTGGCCCGTGATGGCGCCGCGCAGGCCGATCTCCACCGTCTCGTTGTCCCGCATCTCCCCCACCAGCAGGATGTCCGGATCCTGGCGCAGGGTGGAGCGCAGCACCTGGGAGAACGTGAGCCCTATCTTGGGATTGACCTGCACCTGGCTGATGCGGGGCAGACGGTACTCCACCGGGTCTTCCACCGTGATGATCTTGTGGCTGGCCTGGTTGAGCTCGGAGAGGGCGCCGTAGAGCGTCGTGGTCTTGCCGCTACCGGTCGGGCCCGTCACCAGGATCATGCCGTGAGGGCGTTTGAGCTGACGGCGGAAGCGGGTCAGGATGGCGGGCGGCATCCCGGTCTCGGCGAGCGACAAGATGCCGGAGGATTGATCCAGCAGCCGCATCACCACGGATTCCCCGTACTGCACCGGCATGGTGGACATCCGCACATCCACGTCGCGGCCGCGCACCTTCATGTTGAAGCGGCCATCCTGGGGCAGACGCTTCTCAGAGATGTCGAGCCCGGCCACCAGCTTGAGGCGCAGCACCAGCGCCTGGGCAATGCGCACCTCGTTGAGGATGTTCTCATGCAGCACGCCGTCGATACGCTGGCGAATGCGCAGCACCTTCTCGTCCGGTTCGATATGGATGTCGGAGGCACCCACCTGTACCGCGTCCTCGAACAGGGAGCGCAGCAGCTTGGCCACCGTCGCCTCCCCCTCGTCAGCTGCGGCATTGAGGCTGCCGGCCCCCAGCTCGAAGCCGGTCTCCTGGTGCTCTTCGTGCAGTTGCACCGCGAAGTTCTCTATCTCCCGGGTGCGGCGATAGAGGCGGTCGAAATACTCCAGCAGCTGGCCTTCCCGGGCCACGGCCAGCACCAGCTCCCGCGGGCTGAGCAGGGCAGCGATGGCGTCGAGGGCGCTCAGATCCGCCGGATCCGACATCACCACGGTGACCTTGTCGTCGCTCAGGTTGACGGCCAGCGCCCGGTAGCGGCGCGCCTGCACCTCGGGCAACAGCGCCACGGCCGAGACGTCGATGGTGAGGTTGTTGAGATCGAAGAAGGGCACATCCAGCTGACGGGCGAGGAAGGTCAGCAGTTGCACCTCGCTGATGAAGCCGAGATCGATGAGGGTGGTCCCCAGCTTGCGGCCGGTCTGGCGCTGCTGCTGCAGGGCGAGCTGCAGCTGATCATCCGAGATGATCTGTTCCTGTACCAGCAGGTCGCCTAGGCGCATTTTCAGTCTGGGTTGTGCCATTGTTGCTCCGATCTCTGTTGCTTCACGCCCGCTGCCTGGTCCGATGGCATGGGCTCATCGAACTGCCGCTTTAATCAATGGGTCAGTTGGCCAATTCGTTGTTCGAGCCATTGGGTGGAGGCCTCCCCCAGATTGCCGTGCAACTGGGCATTGCGATAGGCATCCAGTGCCCGCTGACGGTGTCCCTGACCATCCTCCGCCACCCCCAGTCCCAGCCACCAGCGCCCCTGATCCGGCTGCTGGCGCAGCAGCCTGACGTACATCTCGGACGCCTGGACAGGCTGTCCCAGCTCCTGGGCAAGACCGGCCCAGGTGGCGTAATAATCCAGATTGCTGGCAATATCGGGCTGATAGCCGGTGAGCCAGTCCAGCGCCTTCTGCCGATCCCCACCGCTGATGGCCACTCGGGCCAGCAGCAGACGCAGGTCCGCCTGCGCGGGAGCCAGCCTCAGCCCCTCTTCCAGCACCTGGGCGGCCTCGGTCAGCCGTCCGGCGCCATAGAGCAGGCCCGCCAGCTGTTCCCGCGCCCCCTGGTTGTGGGGATCGTGGGCCAGCACTTCGTAGTAGCCATCCTGCGCCTCCTGCATCCGTCCCTTGGCCATGGCCGTGGTCGCCTTGCGCTCGGCCAGGGTGGCCAGCTCGGCGTCGGAGAGTTCCACCGTCTCGATCTTCAGGATCCCGGGTTTGCGCGGCGCGGCGGGTGCAGGCGCCTCTTCGGCGCCCTGCTCAGCAGCCAGCTCGGCATAGAGGTCCGGCTGCAGCTCCTCGTCGCTCGGGATCGTCTCGTCCCCCAGCGCTTCCTGCGGATTACCCTCATCGGCGAGCACGGCCTCATCGGCCGGAACCTGCTCGGCTACGGAGGGGGCCACTCTCGCGGCGGTCGACTCGGCACTGGCGGCGGGCACCTTTGCCACTGGCGCGGCAGAGGAGACCGCCTGCGTGGTGGCCACCACGGCCAGGGGCGAGGATGGCGCCGCCGCAGGGGCAGTGTGGAGGGCCTCGACCTGCGCCACTGGCAGGGAGGCTCGCTGGCTCTGCTGCCAGAAGATCCAGGTGCGCCAGCCGAGGATCCCCAGGGCCAGGGTACACAGCAGGGTCAGCACCAGCATCCACCAGCCTTGCTGGCGCACCGGCGCCACATAGACGGCGGCGCCCTCGGCCTCTTGCTGACGCCTATCCAGATCTTTCAGCATCTGATTGATCACGCTCATGACCAGACTCCATACGCCAAGGCGGTGCCCAGTAACAACAACAGGGGCCACCAGAGGGTGAGACGGCCACGGCGGGCATCATCGGTATCCCGGATGGCGAGCCGGACCAGGGCGCTGTCGATCCGCCGCACACCGCGGCCATAGGCCAGCATCAGGCACTTCTGCGCCAGTATGTTGATGAGGCGGGGAATGCCGCGGGATGCGCGCCACAGCCTGCGCAGGGCGCGGCCATCGAACAGGGCGGCTCCGCGATAACCGGACACCTGCAGCCGGTACTCCAGATAGGCCCGGGTCTCGTCGAGCCGCAGCGGCCGCAGGCGGTAGGAAAAACCGATGCGCTGGCGCAACTGGCGAAGACGGGGCTGCCCGAGCCTGGCATCCAGCTCGGGCTGGCCGAACAGCACGATTTGCAGCAGCTTGCTGGATTCGGTTTCCAGGTTGCCAAACAGCCGGATCGCCTCCAGGGTCTCGTCCGGCAGGGCTTGCGCCTCGTCGATCAGCACCACCACCCGGCTCCCCTGCCGATGCAGGGAGATCAGATGGCGGTGAATGCGATCCGTGAGATCCAGCTCGCTCTCCCCCGCCAGCGTCAACCCCAGCTCCAGGGCCAGGGCCGTGCGCAGCTCCCCCGGAGTGAGATGGGGGTTGGGCAGCCAGGCCAGGCGCACCGGGCAGGCCTCGGAGCCGAGCTCGCTCAGCAGCTTGCGACAGAGCAGGGTCTTGCCGGTGCCGACCTCGCCGGTCACCTTGATGAACCCCTCCCCCTGGGAAAGCGCCCAGTTGAGCACCTGCATGGCCTCCTCGTGGGGGGGCAGGCCGTAATAGAAACCGGTGTTCGGGGTCAGGCCGAAGGGGGCCTCCCGCAGTCCGAAGTGACTCAGATACATGCACCCTCCCGGCCAGAGTCCCGGGCGCGCAGCCGCAGACAGCCCCGGATCAGCGACATGGCGCCTCCGCCGTCGGGCAGGGCACAGTGGCGACAGCCGGGAGGCGCCGCCACATGGGAGAAGGAGTGCTCAACAGGCGCGTCATCCCGGATCAGCCCTTGGGGGGATACCATTTGTCGAGCAGCTCGGAGGAGCGTTGCAGCTCTTTCTGCCAGGTGTCCTTTTCCACCACGGTGGGCTTGAGCAGGATCACCAGCTCCACCTTGCGGTTGCTCTCCCGGCGATTGGTGAAGGCCTCGCCGACCCAGGGGATGTCACCCAGCAGGGGTACCTTGCTGACAATCTCCTGCCTGTCGGTCTTCATCAGACCACCGATGACGATGATGTCCCCATTGTTGGCCTGCACCACGGTATCGGACTCGCGGATGGAGCTCTTGGCCAGCGGCAACACCAGGGGATCGGCGGTGCCGACGCTGATGGTCTTGCTCTGCTCCTCGGTGTCGATGACGGAGGGGTGGATATGCAGCAATACCTTGCCCTGCTCGTCGATCTGGGGCGTCACGTCCAGGGCTATCCCCGAGAAGAAGGGGGTCAGCTCCACGTTCGGGGTGACGATGGGGGCCGAAGTCCCCGAGGTGGTGGTGGTGGTCGAGGCGTTGGTGACGAAGTATTCGTCCGTCCCCACCTTGATCACCGCTTTCTGGTTGTTGGTGGCCGTCACGCGCGGGCTGGAGAGGGTGTTCACGTCCCCCTGGGTCTTGAGCAGGCTGACCGCGACGTTGAAGTTGCCATCGGAGATGGTGAAGCCGGCGCCGCCCCCCAGAGCCCGGAAGATCTGGTTGGGGGTCGAAGCGATGGGGCTGTCCAGCAGGGAGCCGCCCCCCGTGATGCCCTTGCCGCCGTCCCAGCTTGCGGAGAGGCCGCTCCAGTCCACCCCCTGCTCGTAACCCTCGTTGAGGGACACTTCCAGGATCCGCGCTTCCAGCACCACCTGGCGCTTGAGGTGTTCGCCGGACTGGTCCAGGAACTCGCGCACCGCCTTGAGCTCCTTGGGATAGGCACGCACCGTGACCAGGCCCGCCTGGGGACTGGTGATGACGGCCCGCCCTTCCCCTGTGCCGATCAGGGTCTGCAGGGCATCCCGCAGATCGGTCCAGTAGTCGTTGTTGCTGTCCGTCTCGATGCGGGTGCCGTTGCTGTTGGTGTTGTTGTCACCGCTGGCGGTGTTGCCCTGGCTGTTGTTGTTGCCGCTGTTGTTCAGGCCGTTGTCGAAGTTGTTGTTATTGCCATTGTTGTTGTCGTTGGCCGTCACCCCGCCTGTGCTCACCGAGGTACGGGAGAGACCGCGCCGGGCCATCATCAGGTAGTTGACCGGAATGGTCTCGGTACGCAGACCGGCGGGATAGACGTGGAACACGTTGCCCTTGCGCTGTACGTCGAAGCCGTACATGTCGCCGACGGTCGCCAGCGCCTCCTGCAGGGTCACATCCTTGAGCTCTACCGAAATGACGCCCGCCACACCGGGATGGACCGCCACGCTGTAGCGGGAGCCCTTGAAAAGGGAGCCGAAGAACTCCACCGCGTCCACGTCATGGGCCGCGATGCGCATCCGCTTCTCGGGAATCGTCATCGGCTGCTGGGGACGATTGAGCTGCAACAGCTCGCTCTGCACCGAGGGCGGCAGGGAAGTCAGGGGGGCGGTCGGGCTCTGCTCGCTCATCGCCTGCTTGAGTGCATCTTTGGCCTGTACCGGCTCGGGGTGACGATAGGTAGTGCAACCCGCCACCGACAGCGCGAGGGGAAGCAGACAAAAAGGGTGTTTTTTCATGTTATTCGTGCACCTGACTCGCTATGAAACTCGACAAACCTGGCCCGCACCATCCCGTGCGACACCCACTTCACATCCGGATCTTGCTGCCAAACAGGGTCAGTGTCTGGCGTTTGCCCGCTTTTTCCAGCACCACACTGTCGGCGCTGATCCCCACCAGCCGGAATCCGTTGACCTGCTGGCCGACCCGGTAGCTTTGACCGTCGAGCACCGCCAGGGCGGGCCCGCTCCCCAGGATGACGCTCTGCAACCTGGGCAGACCGGCCTCCTTGGCGACACTCGCCGCCGAGCCGGATCCCACCAGGGGCAAGGTGGGATCCTGCAGCACCTCGGCCTGGGCCTGCAGCGCGAGCAGGCTCCCCCACAGGGCCAGCCAGCGCCAGGATGGGAAGGCAAAAATGCGGGATCCCGTCCCGCCGACATGCCGCTTAACCACGGATGAACTCCTTGCTGGTGCTGAGGGTGTAGATCTCCATCGCTACCGCCGCCTTGGGATGCTCGACCACCCGGTAGTCAAAGCCCTTCCAGTAGAAGTGGCGAGGCAGGGCTTCGAGCGCTTTCAGGTACTGGTAGACATCGAAATAGCCGCCCTCCAGCTGAAGCCGGATGCCGTGCCTGAACAGGTTCACCTTCTGCTCCCCGGCCATCAGCGGCTCGGGCTTGAGGGAGGTGAGCGCCAGCATATGCAGGTTGGCGGAGCGGGACAACAGGGCCTCCAGCACTGCGGGCATTTCGTGGGCGGGGATCAGATCCACCGTCTGAGCCAGCAGCTCGGCATCCATCTGGCGCAGAGTGGTCTCGACACTGGCGAGCTGCTCGCGTACCTGGGCATCGGGATCCCGCCCCAGCCTGGCCTGCTTGCCCTGGTTTTCCAGGGTCAGGATCTCCAGATCCCGCTGCGCCGCAGCCAGGGCCTGCCGATCCTGGCCCAGCCGGGTGTCGGCGTCATCCAGCCAGCCATAGATGCCCATGGCACCGAGCAGCACGACCCCGGTCAACAGAATGAGGATCCGCTCGCGCAGGCTGAGGGCTGCGATCTGCTGCGCCCATCCCTGCCATTGTGCCTTCATGTCCATCAGGGAGTCTCCCGCGCTATGCCACTGAGCTGGAAGGCAAGCTGGCCCTCCTTGTCCCGACTCAGGGTGAGCTCGCCAAACTGCTTGCCCGCCAGGGAGGGGGTCTGCTTGAAGCGGTTCACCCAGGCGGGCACGTCCTGACTGCGTTCGGCCACACCCGCGAGGTTGATGCGCCCGTCGCTTATCTCGATCCGTTGCAGGGAGAGGCGGGGATCCCGCAGGCGGGCAAGGTCCGCCATCACCCCCGCATAGCCCTGGGATTTTTGCAGGGAGAGGTGGCCAAGCTGCTGCATCAGCGCCTGTTTGGCTCCCAGCTCTTCCCGCTTGTCGGCCAGTTGCCGCTGCAAGTCTGCATTCGCCAGATGGCGCGCCAGCTCCGCATCGAGACGCCTGGCCTCGCCGCGCTGCACGTCGAGCTGTGCCCGCACGCCAGCCAATTCACGATCGAGGCCCTGCTGTTGCCAGCCATAGAAGAGGGTGGCCCCCAGCAGCAGCACCAGGACGCCGCCCCAGACCAACGCCATCTGGGGCAGGCTGGCCCACAGGCGTCTTGGCCGGAATTCGGCGCCATAGAGGTTGATATGGTGTTTCATCAGTCGCTCCTGCCCAGGGCCGCGCCATAGGCACTGAGGTATTCGACTCCTGCCAGTACCGCCTTGTTTGCCATGGCCGACACCGGGAAACCGAATGTCTGTTCCAGGTGACGCACCAGTACCCCCATGGCGGAGGAGGCGATGGCCAGTTGCAACTGGCCGGGCTCGGGCAGCTTGAGATGGCCGGCCAGATAATCGATGGATCGCTGGATCTCCAGCGCCAGCGCGTCGAGCTGGTCGGCATCTGGCTCATGGCTGCCGGTGAGGCTCGCAAATCCACGCAACTGGCGGGAGAAACAGAGTCCGCCCCGATGGAAGACCAGCAGTTGCAGCTCCTGCCCCCGGGGTTGCCAGAGCAGCATGCGCACCATCTGGTCCGCCTCGTAGAGGGCCGTCATGGCCAGCTCGTCACTGACGATGGCCTCCAGGGTCGCCGCGCCGTTGACCGCATCCGCCACCTGCTGCACCCGGCTCTTGGGCATGCAGACAACGTTGATGCGCGGACGCCCGGCAGGGGGCGTCGGCAGGTCCACATAATCCATGGCGAGCTGCAACACCGGCTCGTTGACGAAATCCTTGATGGCCCAGGGCAGGGCCCCCGCCATCTCGGCATCGGGAACGGCGGGCTTGTCGATCTGGATTTGCTGATAAAGGCTGGCCGCGAGGGCCACCCGCACCTTAGACTTGGCCAGACCGTGCCGGGAAAACAGCTCGGCCAGGGCCTTGGACCAGTCGTGGGGGCCGTTGACAGGCTGGCTGGCAAACACGGGAACCGGGTCCACGCAGGCCAGCAGAATGCGATCGCTGGCCAGCAGGATCCCGACCTGATGGCTGGAGGGAGAACGCCTGAACAGTGACTTCATCTGGATCTTCATTTGGCCGCGTAAAACGGACTAAACCTTAACATAAACAGGATATTAGCCTCCAACTTTATGACAAACGACGCATCGACGGCCACGCTGGCACCCGCGGGAGACGATCCCATTGCTCCCCTTCAGCTCCCCTCCCCCCTGCACCGGATCCGGCATCCTCTGCTGGCCGCCCATGACGTCACGCTCTGGTGCAAGCGGGACGATCTCATCCACCCGACCCTCTCCGGCAACAAGTGGCGAAAGCTCAAATACCATCTGCAACAGGCACAGATGCTGGGCAAGGGCCACATCCTCTCCTTTGGCGGCGCCTACTCCAATCACATCCACGCCCTGGCCGCAGCAGGACTCAGACTGGGACTGCGCACCACGGGCATCATACGCGGTGAAGGGGATACCGTCAGCAATCCCACCCTGAAAGCGGCCAAAGGCTGGGGCATGGATCTCGTTTTTGTCGACCGCCAGGACTATCGCCGGCGCCAGGATCCCGAATGGCTTGCCCGGTTCGAGGATGACGACACCCTGCTGGTACCGGAAGGAGGCAGCAGCCCGCTGGCCATCCCCGGGGTGGCCGAGCTGGTCGACGAGGTGCCCTTCTCGCCGGATCTCTGGGTGCTGCCCTGCGCCAGCGGCGGCACCCTGGCGGGGCTCATCGCGGGCAAGCGGGCGCAGGAGCAGATCCTGGCCATCGCGGTGCTCAAGGGGGCCGACTTCATCACCGGCGAGGTATGCCGGTTGCATCCGGCGGCGGCCACCATCCCGGGCTGGCGCATCGCGCTGGATCACCACGACGGCGGCTATGCCAGGTTCAGTCCGGCACTCTGGCAATGGGTGCAGGCATTCAGTGCCGAAACCGGCTTGCCGCTGGAACCCATCTACAGTGGCAAGGCGATGTGGGGGCTGTTTCGCGAACTGGCGGCAGGCCGCATTGCGCGCGGCAGCAAGATCATCTTCATCCACACAGGTGGCTTGCAGGGGCTGGCGGGCCTGCAGGAGCAGGGCCGCCTGTCACCCCGGCCGGGACGCTAGTCAGGCAGGTTGAGGGGCTCGGGGTCGGCAAACCAGGGACCTTGACCGGCATGCACGCCCAGATGTCGCAACATCTTCCACTCGTCGCCACTCTCCACCCCCACAGCGATGACCCGGGTCTGGGTATTGGCACAGCCCCCCACCAGACTGCGTACCGCCATCTGGTTGACCTGGCGCAGGTGGATCTCCCGCACCAGGCTGGGGTGCAGCTTGAGGAAGTGGATCTCGAACTCCTTGATGTACTGGGTGCTCACCACGTCCTGGCCCGCATGATCGATGGCCAGCCTGCACCCCAGCATGCGCATCGCCCTAAGTGGCCGCTTGAGGGCCTCGTAGTGGCGGGTCACCTGGGACTCCGACAACTGCAGGATCAACCCCTCGTTGGTACTGCGCGGCAACTGGAACAGCTCGAAGAAGAGCTCGCGCTGGAACTCGCGGGTGAGCAGGTTCTGGGCGCACAGAGAGAGGCTGATGGGGCAGCTCGATGCCGGTCGCTGGCGCAGCAGTCGCAAGGCTCGGGCCACCACCAGCCTGTCCAGCGGCAGCAGCAGACCGGCCTTCTCCGCCATGGGCATGAAGACCCCCGCCTGCAGCTCCCGGCCCTGTTCGTCGTGAAGGCGGATGAGCAGCTCCTGCTGCAACACCACCTGATCCCGCTCCTGCTGCACAGGCTGGACGTAGAAGTCGATGCCCTGCTCCTCGATGCGACGGCTGATCAGGGTGCGCCAGCGCACCGTTCCCTTGCTGCTCGCCTCCTCGTTGAGGGATTTCTCGAACAGGAACCAGCCGCTGTGTCCTTGCAGGCGCGCGCTCTTGAGCGCCAGCTCCGCCTCTTCCTGCACCTTGAGCAGGGAATCCTGTGCCTGATAGCAGACCGCACCGAGATAGACGGCGGTGTCGGCATTGACCGCTTCGGGCCAGTGCAGTCGTTGCAGACTCTTGAGCAACTGGCTGGCGCCGTCGACCATCTCGCTCTCTGACATGTTCGGCAGCAGCACGGCAAAGACCTGACCGGCATAGCGCGCCTGCAGGGCTCCGCTGTGCTTGCGCACGAAGGCGGCGATGGTGGCGCTCGCCTCCATCAGGAGTTCCTGGCTCGGGCGCCCGCTCAGCTCGGGATCCAGCTCCTCCAGACCGGCCAGCTCGATCAGCAGCACGCCGCCGCTGATCACGCTTGCTTCCATGATGGCGCTCTCCAGCCGGTTGTCGAAGAAGAGGCGGTTGCCGATGCCCGTCGTCTTGTCGACGAAGGCGTTGCTGCGGATGAAGTTGTCGAAGCGGCTGCGCTCCTTGCGGGCGTCGGCCAGCTCGGTCAGCAGATGGGTGAGGGCCTGACTGGCCGAAACAGGCCACTCTTCGGCAGGGTCATGGGCCAGCTTGGTCAGCTTGCCATCCAGGATCAGCTGGGCACGCTCTGCCAGCAGTTCGGCACCGCGCAACTGCTGACGGAGCCAGCGGATGGAGTACCAGAGCCCGAACACCACGATGAAGATACCCAGAGATATGCCGAACATCGCCTTCATGGAGTACTCGAACTCCTTGAACGGCCTGTCCAGCTTGAAGTCGGCCCGCATCCCGGCCTGATTGGGGATCGCCTCGCTGTAGGCGATCAGCAGGCTCTCGTCCGTCTGCTGCTGCACATCGCGAAACCAGTAGACCCGCTGCTTGTCCTGACGGATCTCCAGCTCCACCACATGGGAGGCCCGCAACAGGGAGGGCAGCCAGCGGGCAAGGGCTTGCTGGTCATCGGTCACCCCGAGCTGCTTGTCGATGATCTCCACCAGGGAGTCGACCCGGTTCTGCTGCAGCTCCATTCCCATCTGGCGGAAACTGAAGACCCCGCCGAGCATCACCATGGCCATGGCCGAGATCACGCACAGCGTAATAAAAGAGACGAGTTGAGTGGTCAGTTTCATGTGCCTTTCCGTGGCCGACAGCATCCATAGGGCATCATGGTATCAGCCCAGACCAAACGCCGCCTATGGATGAAGATCCCGCTTCTGCAAATAAGCGGGCGGATGCGTCATGCGGCGCCGTTGCGCGGGCCGCAAAAGAGGCATCAAGGGAGAGAACGAGGGGACACAGGCTGAGGAGCGGACAGAAAAATGGTCCCACAACGGGGACCAAAAGAAACACTCATATCAAAACTAACACTCTGTGCTACTGACAAAAATAGATACAGGAGTATTGAACACACGGTGAGTCAAACCGCACCGCTACTTTAGCCACTTCAGATAAGCTGGACAATTGTCATTTATGACAGGTCAGCGATTGAATCTTGTTCAGGTGTGTAGCCATATCCTTTATTTATCAATTAATTATCGTTTTTGTTCCAAGTGTGACCAACTTGGCTCAAATCGATGCAGCTAATGCTATGATGCTTGAGTCTCAATCGGGTTGTTTCATTTCAGGGAAGAAGGGTGCCCACCATGTCTGCACGATCTCCGTTATGGATTCCTATGGGCCTCTTCTGTTTGCCCCCGCTGCTGATGCTGTTGCTCACCCCCCTGTTGAGCGACAAGCTGGCTCACCACCTGTTGCAGACAAAGGAAAGGGCTCTGCTCGACTACCAGTAGGAGCGCAACCAGCTCCTGGATCACGATGTCCACGCTCAACTCGCCCACTTTGCCTTCGATTGCGGCCCCAAAGACATGGCGCTGCTGCGCTCACCCCAGTATTACAACCGCCATATTCGCCTGGCCGGCCTGCAGCTTGCCAACGGGAGCGGCTGCTCCACCCTGGGCCCCGCCCTGCCCCAGCTTGCCGACGCCGGCATACCGGTCTCCCCCGACTTTCATATTTCCAGCACGGCCCCCATGTTCGATACCGAACGCGAAACCCTGGTCTATGCGAGACGCAACGGCAATCTGGCCTATTGGGTGCTCGACAGCAGCTGGAGCCATGAGCTGCTGCGCACCCCCTGCAACGACTGTTTCTACCTGGAGTTCAACCACAAGCACCCGACCCAGTCCGGGCTCTTTTTCCCCCGTGGCAACAAGCACATTCGAGAAGAGGCAAACCCGATGCGGCTGCTCAGTTTCGACCCCCAGCATCAGGTGGAACAGACCCTCTGGGCTGGCGAGGCACTGAAACGCTACGCCCGCTCACAGATACACCGTGATGGCCTCTGGCCGGCCGGGGCGCTGGGGGTGCTGCTGGCGGCCCTCTACTGGGGCCTTAGAAACTACCGGCGATCCCTCAAAGGATTGCTGCAAAGAGGGCTGGCTCGGCGGGAGTTCATCCCCTTCTATCAGCCCATAGTGGACAGCAGAAACCGAAGGGTAGTGGGATTCGAGGCCTTGCTGCGCTGGCAGCGAGGACGGGATCTGGTGTCGCCAGGCACCTTCATCGCCTATGCGGAAGAGCAGGGGCTCATCCTGCCGATGACGGATCAACTGCTGGAGCGCATCCTGGCGGATCTCCCCGTCCTGGCCCCGCATCAGTGGGTCAGCGTCAATCTGGTGGCGGGCCATATCGAGCAACCTCGTCTGCGCACCCAGTTGCAGCGCCATGGCTGGCCCTCGCCGGCCCGCCTCACCTTCGAACTCACCGAGCGGGATCCCATCAAGCACATCCAGGGGGCCATGGCGGAGATCGCAGCTCTGCAGAAGAGGGGCTATCACTTCAAGCTGGATGACTTCGGCACCGGCTATGGCGGCTTTGCCTACCTGCAACGGCTCGGCATTCGCCAGATCAAGATCGACAAGATGTTCGTGGATACCATAGGCACGGACGACCTCAAGCGCAGCGTGCTGGATGCCACCATCGCTTTCGGCCTCAAATCGGGCATGGAGATGATCGCCGAAGGGGTCGAAACCCAGGAGCAGGTGGATTATCTGCATCGCCACGGAGTCCACCTGATCCAGGGCTACGTCTATGCCAAGCCCATGCCCCTGAGCAAACTGAAGATCTGGCTGATGGCATGGCAAGAGGGCGAGACAACCAGCCCCTCCGACCCGCACTGAGGCGGTATCTGCCCCGCCTCTCACTCTTTGCAACAAAATGATGCTCCGCATGAGGAGCATCTCCCCTTATCATGGGTCTGTGCACCCTGGGTGCACCAAGTCGCTCCATACCCCGTCGGCCGAGGCCGCCCCGAGATGAGAACCACTGCCTATGAAGTCTTTTATCCGACAAGAGATTGCTCTGCCTGCCGGTCTGCTGACCCTGCTCTTCTTCAAAACCCTGGGGAGCGACCTGCTGGCAGAGACAACCCCCCTTGCGGTCTACCTGCCGGTGTCGCTGGCCCTGCTTGCCATCGTGACCTGGGCCATCTTCTCCGTCGTGCGTCACTCTGACGCCCTCGCCATCAAGCTCGGGGAACCCTTCGGTACCCTGATCCTGACCCTCTCGGTCATCTCCCTGGAAGTGGTGATGATCTCCTCCGTCATGCTGACCGGCGATCCCAATCCCACCATGGCCCGTGACACCATGTTCGCGGTAGTGATGCTGGTCACCAACGGTCTGGTGGGCTTCACCCTGCTGTTTGGCGGCTGGCGCTATCACACCCAGAACTTCAATCTGGACGGGGTCAAATCCTATCTGGTGGCCATCATTCCCCTGGCACTGCTCTGTCTGGTCCTGCCGAACTTCACCCAGGGCGGCACCCTGGGCAGCCTCTCCAAGGCCATGTCATGGATGCTGATCATCATCTCCATCCTGCTCTATGGTGTCTTCCTGCTGATCCAGACCCGCAGCCACAGCCACTTCTTCGTCGACAGCGATCACGAGGATCTCGAGGATCACCACGGCCCGCTGCAGAGCAACGTCTATCATACCCTCTTGCTGCTCGCCTACCTGGTGGTGGTCATCCTGCTGGCCAAGACCCTGGCCATCCCCATCAACTACGGGGTGCACGTGATGGAAGCCCCGATGGCGCTGGGTGGTTTCATCGTCGCCTGTATCGTGCTGGCTCCCGAAGCGGTCGGCGCCATCAAGGCGGCCTTCAACAACCAGTTGCAGCGGGCCATGAATCTCTACTTCGGCTCCGTGCTGGCCACCATCGCCCTCACGGTACCCTCCGTGCTCTTCATCGGCTCCCTGATGGGGCAGGAAGTGCGCCTGGGCCTCTCCCCTGCCGACATGGTGCTGCTCATCACCACCCTCATGGTCTGTAAAGTGACCTTCAGCAGCGGCCGCACCCACGCCCTGCACGGCGCCACCCATCTTGTGCTGTTTGTCGTTTACCTGTTCCTGATGTTTGAACACGGATAAGGCTGCCAGCACTCACCCCGTGCAGTTCGTGGTTTATCTGTTCCGGATGTTTGAACACGGATAAGGCCGCCACCACCTGCCTGCTGCCACTCTGCGCAGCGCGCTTCCGATGGCCCCGACGCGGAGCGCGGGAGACGGAAATGAAAAGACCGCCCCATGGGCGCAATGCTGTTCACTTAAGAGAATTTGAGTTCCAGTCCACGTAGTATCAGGACAAAAAAGCGAGGGAGGCATGATGCCTCCCTCTTTCTATTGCAAGCCCCGCTGGATAAAGGCTGGAGGAAGATCGACTGGACACAGCCTTGCCCCCTCAACTCAAATCCAATTTATGAATAATCAGTCAAAAAAGTGCTTATCTGAACAGCATTGCGCCCCATGGGCGGTCTTTTTTATGGTTGCTCAAGCTCCAATTCAGAGGCTGGGCAGGGTCCCGGCCGGGATCAGGTCGTTGTAGCTGGCACGGCCCAGCAGGGCGGCGGCCGCCTCGATGTCCGGTGCAAAGTACCTGTCCTTGTCATAGAAGCTGACCTCTTCCCGCAGACGGCCCTTGGCCAGCTCGATGAGCTCGGTGGAGCGCAGGGGAGCGCGGAAGTCGAGCCCCTGGGCCGCTGCCAGCAGTTCCACCGCCAGGATGCCGCGGGTGTTCTCGGCCATGTCCGCCAGCCGGCGACCGGCGAAGGTGGCCATGGAGACGTGGTCCTCCTGGTTGGCCGAGGTGGGCAGGCTGTCCACCGAGGCCGGGTGGGCCAGGGTCTTGTTCTCGGAGGCCAGGGCCGCCGAGGTGACCTGGGCGATCATGAAGCCGGAGTTCACGCCGCCGTTGTTCACCAGGAAGGCCGGCAGGCCGGACATGCGCGAGTCGATGAGCAGCGCCATGCGCCGCTCGGACAGCGACCCGATCTCGGCGATAGCCAGGGCCAGGTTGTCGGCGGCGAAGGCCACAGGTTCTGCGTGGAAATTGCCGCCGGAGATGATCTCCTCATCCTCGGCAAACACCAGGGGATTGTCGGAGACCGCGTTCGCCTCGCACACCAGCACCTCGGCGGCCTGGCGGATCTGGGTCAGGCAGGCCCCCATCACCTGGGGCTGACAGCGCAGGGAGTAGGGATCCTGCACCTTCTCGCAGTTGTGGTGGGACATGCCGATCTCGCTGCCGTCCACCAGCAAATGGCGGTAGCAGGCGGCCGCATCAATCTGGCCGCGCTGACCGCGCACCTCGTGGATGCGGGCATCGAACGGCCGGCGGCTGCCCAGCGCCGCTTCAACGCTCATGGCACCGATGGTGATGGCACCGGCGTAGAGATCCTCGGCATGGAACAGCCCTTCCAGCGCGAAGGCGGTGCTCGCCTGGGTGCCGTTGAGCAGGGCCAGCCCCTCTTTCGGCGCCAGGGCGATGGGCTCCAGCCCGGCAATCTTCAGGGCAGTGGCGGCGTCGATCAGCTCGCCCTTGTGACGGGCCTTGCCTTCACCGATCAGCAGGCAGCTCATGTGGGCCAGGGGCGCCAGATCGCCGGAAGCGCCGACGGAGCCCTTCTTCGGCACCACGGGGTAGACCTCGGCGTTGATAAGGGTCATCAGGGCCTCGAGCACCGTCAGCCGAATGCCGGAGAAGCCACGGGCGAGCGAGTTGACCTTGAGCACCATCATCAACCGCACGGTGGCGTCATCCATGTACTCGCCAATTCCTGCCGCATGAGAGAGCACGATGGAGCGTTGCAGCTCGTCCAGCTGCTCCACCGGGATCCGGGTATTGGCCAGCAGGCCAAAGCCGGTGTTGATGCCATAGACCACCCGGTTTTGCTCGATCACCTTGGTGACCACGGCGGCGGAGGCGTGGATCCCCGCCAGGGCAGCCGGATCCAGGCTGACGTGTACGGGCTCGCGGCTGACACGGCGCAGGGTGGCGAGGCAGAGTTTGCCCGGTTGCAGATTGAGTTCGAACATCTTATTTCACCCCTTTGCCGGTGGCGTCGATCATCGGCAGATCCAGTTTCGCCTCATGGGCACAGTTGATGGCAATCTCGTAGCCGGCGTCGGCGTGACGCATCACCCCGGTGGCCGGGTCGTTGCGCAACACGCGGCCGACCCGCTTGGCGGCATCGTCGGTGCCGTCACAGACGATCACCACGCCGGAGTGCTGGGAGAAGCCCATGCCGACCCCGCCACCGTGGTGCAGGGAGACCCAGGTCGCACCGCCGGCGGTGTTGAGCAGGGCGTTGAGCAGCGGCCAGTCGGAAACGGCGTCGGAACCATCCATCATGGATTCGGTCTCGCGGTTCGGGCTCGCCACCGAGCCAGAGTCCAGATGGTCACGGCCGATGACGACCGGTGCCTTCAGCTCGCCATTCTTCACCATCTCGTTGAAGGCCAGGCCCAGGCGCACCCGATCCTTGACACCGACCCAGCAGATCCGCGCCGGCAGGCCCTGGAAGGCGATGCGCTCGCGGGCCATGTCGAGCCAGTTGTGCAGGTGGGGATCGTCCGGGATCAGCTCTTTTACCTTCTGGTCGGTCTTGTAGATGTCTTCCGGGTCGCCGGAGAGCGCCACCCAGCGGAACGGGCCAATGCCCTCGCAGAACAGCGGGCGGATGTAGGCCGGCACGAAGCCCGGGAAGTCGAAGGCATTCTTGACCCCCTCTTCCAGCGCCATCTGGCGGATGTTGTTGCCGTAATCGAGCGTGGCGGCGCCGCGGGATTGCAGGGTCAGCATGGCTTCGACCTGACGGGCCATGGAGCGGCGAGCCGCCACGTTGACCTCGTCCGGTGCGCTCTTTTGCAGATCGCGCCATTGGGCCACGCTCCAGCCCTGGGGCAGGTAGCCGTGTACCGGGTCATGGGCGGAGGTCTGGTCGGTCACCACGTCCGGCGTGATGCCGCGAGCCACCAGCTCGGCGAAGACGTCGGCGGCGTTGCCGAGCAGGCCGACGGAGACGGCGGTGCCGCTGCGTTTGGCCTCCTCGATCATGGCCAGCGCCTCATCCAGGCTGTGGGCCTTCTTGTCGACGTAGCGGGTACGCAGACGGAAATCGATACGGGTCTCGTCGCACTCCACGGCGATCATGGAGAAACCGGCCATGGTGGCGGCAAGGGGCTGGGCACCGCCCATGCCACCCAGGCCCCCGGTCAGGATCCAGCGGCCTTTGGGCTCGCCGTTGAAGTGCTGGTTCGCCACCGCGAAGAAGGTCTCGTAGGTGCCCTGCACGATGCCCTGGGTGCCGATGTAGATCCAGGAGCCAGCGGTCATCTGGCCGTACATCATCAAACCCTTTTTATCGAGCTCGTTGAAGTGCTCCCAGTTGGCCCAGTGGGGCACCAGGTTGGAGTTGGCGATGAGCACCCGCGGCGCATCCTTGTGGGTCTGGAACACCCCGACCGGCTTGCCGGATTGCACCAGCAGGGTCTGATCGTCCTCGAGCCGGGTCAGCACCTCGACGATCTTGTCATAGCAGGCCCAGTTGCGGGCGGCGCGGCCGATGCCGCCGTACACCACCAGGGACTGGGGATGCTCGGCAACATCCGGATCCAGGTTGTTCATCAGCATCCGCAGTGGCGCTTCGGTGAGCCAGCTCTTGGCTGTCAGCTGGGTGCCGTGGGGAGCACGGATCACGCGGCTCGGATCGTGGCGGGGATCCTGGTGTTGTACAGACATAGACACTCCTTGTTTAGCGATGCAATCAGGCGGCGCGGTGCGCCACTACTTGGCCAACTGGTGAACCAGGCGCGCAGCCACGCGGGCACTGCGGTTGTCCTGATCCAGGTTCGGGTTGTACTCGGCCAGATCGGCGAGCCTGAGCTTGCCGCTGGCCCGGATATGGGCGATGAGCGGTTCGATGACCGCCAGCTCCACGCCGCGAGCGGCGGGAGCGCTCACTCCCGGCATCACCGCCGCCGGCAGCACGTCGAGATCGATGGTGAGATAGAGGTGGTCGCAACGGGCGATGAAGGCATCCAGCCCGCCTAGCAAGGCTGGCAGCTCGGTCGGCGTCATCGCTTCGTCCAGCACGTGCCAGACTTCCAGCGCCTCGGCGCGGGCAAAGAGCGCCGCGGTATTGGCGGTTTCGGCCACCCCGAGACAGGCATAGTGAAAGGGGGTGCCCTGGGCAGCACACTGCTCGGCAATCTGGAAGAAGGGGGTGCCCGAGCTCGCCTGCTCCTGTTTCATGCGCAGATCGAAGTGGGCGTCGAAATTGATGATCCCGACCCGCCCTTCGCCGCCAAGATGACGGTTCAGGCCGCTCCAGCTGCCAAACGCCACCTCGTGGCCGCCTCCCAGCACCAGGGGGAAGTGCCCCTGATCCAGCGCACTCGCGACCCGCTCGGCCAAGCGCCCGTGGGCGGCATCGAGATCGCCGTCCTCACAGGCCAGATCCCCGCCGTCATAGACGGGGGCGCCCAGATGCCAGGCCGTGTTGGCCAGCAGCTTGCGCACCGCCAGCGGTGCACCGGCCGCGCCTACTCGTCCCTTGTTGCGGCGGACCCCTTCGTCACAGGCAAAGCCGAGCAGCACCACGCCGGGTTCGCGATTCTCCTGCCAGGGTTGCACCCTATCGTGCCAGCGCAGGGCCAACTCACCGTCTTCGGGATCCTGACGCCCCTGCCAGACCGACATGTCGATCCCGTTGAACTTATCCATGAAGGGTCTCCTCCCCGTTGACCACACGGCTCACCAGCTGATCGACACCGATGAGGTAGCTGAGCTCGGCCGGATGGCCGCAGTTCCAGACAAGGAAATCCGCCAGCATGCCGACCTTGAGCTGCCCCAGCCGTTCCTGCTCGCCAAGCGCCCTGGCGGCGTGGCGGGTCACCCCGGCCATGGCCTCCACCGGGGTCAGGCCAAACAGGGTGCAGGCCATGTTCATGGCCATGCGCAGGGAAACGATGGGAGCCGTGCCCGGGTTGATGTCGGAGGAGACAGCCATGGGTACCCCCGCCTTGCGCAAGGCGGCGATCGGGGGCAGCTTGGTCTCCTTGAGGAAATAGAAAGCAGTGGGCAGCAGGGTGGCGACCACGCCACGGTGGGCCAGCGCCTGGATCCCGTCCTGATCCAGATATTCCAGATGATCCACCGAGAGGGCGCCGAAGTGGGCGGCGAGCGTGCTGCCCCCCAGGTTGGAGAGCTGATCCATGTGCCCTTTCACCGCGAGGTTGTACTGATCCGCCGCCAGATAGACTTGCTCGGTCTGGGCAAGGGAGAAGCCGATGTGTTCGCAGAAGACATCCACCGCATCCGCGAGACCTGCCTCGGCCGCCGCCGGGATGATCTCCTGGCAGATGGTCTCGACCCAGGAGTCTGGATCGTCGCGATACTCCGGCGGCACCGCATGGGCCGCCAGCAGCGTGGTCTTGACCCGGATGGGCTGCGTCTCTCCCAGACGACGGGCCACCCGCAACATCTTGAGCTCGTCTTCCAGGGTGAGGCCGTAGCCGGACTTGATTTCGACTGTGGTGACCCCTTCCCGGATCAGGGACTTGATCCGCGGCAACGCCAGCTCATAGAGCCGCTCCTCGCTGGCTGCCCGGGTGGCGCGCACCGTGCTGATGATACCGCCCCCCTTGCGGGCGATCTCCGCATAGGGGACCCCCTTCTGGCGAAGCTCGAACTCTTCAGCGCGGCTGCCAGCGAAGATGAGGTGGGTGTGGCAATCGATGAGACCGGGGGTGACCAGCTTCCCCTTCATGTCCTGCCAGGAGGCGGCATAGGGGCCCTTGAGATCCTGCATGGGGACCAGAGCGTGGATCTTGCCATCCCGCACGCCAAGGGCATGGGGCTCCAGCAGGCCGTAGTCCGCCAGATCGGGGCGCAGGGTGGCGGGTGTCACGTTGAGCCAGACCCGCTCGCAGTTCAACAGTTCCTTGTTCATACCGACCTCTAAATGTATATACAATAATTTATAGCCGATCTCTGAAAAGAAAGAAAGGATCAAGTTCACATCTTGATAACAGCGGCTTTATTAGAGTGTAAGCACAAAAAAGCCCACCGAGAGGTGGGCTTTTAAATGCTTAATATGTATATACAATTATGCGAGACGCGTCTTGGAGCTCAGCTTGTAGCGGGAACCCGGCGACAACAATCTGGCATAGGAGACCAGAAAGCCGTCTGACCAGGTTCGCCGGTGCAGCAGCAGGCAGGGGGTGTCGACCCTCACTTGCAGCAGTCCGGCTTCACCAGCACTCGGCAACACGGCTTCTACCACGTGCTCCATCTCGGAGAGGGGGCAGATCTCCATCAGATAGCTGTTTGGCGTCTGCTGGGTGAAATCCTGCTCGCCATAGCCGGGCAGTCGCTCGGCATCGACGAAGCGCTCCTCCAGTTGCAGCGGCTCCCCATCGGCCTGATGGACGATGAGGCTGTGAAAGGTGGGCGCCCCGACCCGCAGGCCCAGACGTACCGCCACTTTCTCGTCGGCGGCCTGACGTTGCAGCCGAATCACCCGCGCGCTGTACTCGCTGCCCCGCTCGGCGATCTCGTCTGCAATATTGCGAATTGCCAGGAGCGGCGACTCGGTACGCCTGTCGGCCACGAAACTGCCGGATCCGGCGGTGCGCACCAGCCAGCCTTCGGCCACCAGCTCACGCAGCGCCTTGTTCACCGTCATGCGGCTCACAGCAAACTGCTCGCACAGGGCGGCCTCGGTCGGGATCCGGTCGCCCGCCTGATAGTGGCGTTCGCGGATCCCGTCCAGGATGTGCTGCTTTATCTGAAGGTAGAGCGCAGGAGCCACCGGATGGTCCTCAGCGGCGACGGTGGGGCGGACGCATGTCCGGCCAGGCGCGATAGACGTCCGGGATCTGGTCAGGGCCGCTGATGCAGAGATCGAGATCGTGCAGCAGGCCATCCTTGATGCCGTAGATCCAGCCGTGCACCGCCAGCTCCTGCCCCTTGCGCCAGGCATTCTGGATGATGGTGGTGTGGCAGACGTTGGCGACCTGCTCGGCCACGTTCAGCTCGCACAGGTAGTCGAAGCGCTCGTGCTCATCCTCGATGGCTTCGAGCTGTTCGCCGTATTTGAAGTAGACGTCCTTGATGTTGCGCAGCCAGTTGTCGATGAGACCCAGCTCCTGGTTCTGCATCGCAGCCTTGACGCCACCGCAGCCATAGTGGCCGCAGACGATGATGTGCTTCACCTTGAGCACCTCCACCGCGTATTGCAGCACCGAGAGGCAGTTGAAATCGGTGTGCACCACCAGGTTGGCGACGTTGCGGTGGACAAAGACGTCCCCCGGCAAGAGCCCCATCAGCTGGTTGGCGGGAACCCGGCTGTCGGAACAGCCGATCCAGAGGTACTCGGGTGCCTGCTGGGCGGACAGGGTAGCGAAGAAATTGGGATCCTCGGCCTTGATCCGTTCCGCCCACTCGCGATTGTTGGTAAACAAGTCGTTCAACAGTTTCACTTCTGCTCTCCCTACTGTGGCAGTGGCGGCAACATACCATACACAAGGGTAACCAAGGCAAGGCCGACCAGATCCCCGCAAAACAAAAACAGGGCCATCAGGCCCTGCTTCTTACCGGAGGAGACCGTCAGGCATCCATGGCATCTTTCAGCTTCTTGAGCGCGTTTTTCTCAAGCTGGCGCACCCGCTCGGCCGAGACGCCGTAAGTATCGGCCAGCTCCTGCAGGGTGGTCTTGCTCTCGTCATCAAGCCAGCGGGCACGAATGATGTGCTGGCTGCGCTCGTCCAGGGTCGCCATGGCCGCACTCAGACGACGGGTGGCATGGCTGTCCCAGTTATCGTTCTCGATGTTCGCGGCGAGATCGGAAGATTTGTCTTCCAGATAGTGCACCGGCGCGAAGCCACCCTCGTCTTCATCGTCACCGACCAGATCGAAAGCCTGATCGTAATTGCTCATGCGCGCTTCCATCTCGGTGACGTCGGCAGCGGATACCCCGAGGTCGGCAGCCACGGCGTGCACCTCTTCGTGGTTCAGCCAGCCCAGACGCTTCTTGGACTTGCGCAGGTTGAAGAACAGCTTGCGCTGGGCCTTGGTGGTCGCCACCTTGACCATGCGCCAGTTGCGCAACACATATTCGTGGATTTCGGCCTTGATCCAGTGCACGGCGAAGGAGACCAGACGCACGCCCACGCTCGGGTCGAAGCGTTTGACGGCTTTCATCAGGCCGATGTTGCCTTCCTGCACCAGATCGGCCTGAGGCAGGCCATAGCCGGAGTAGCTCTTGGCCACGTGAACGACAAAACGCAGGTGCGACATAACGAGCTGGCGTGCAGCTTCGAGATCGCCATCCTGCTGCAGACGCATCGCCAGTTCGCGCTCTTCCTCTGCGCTCAGCACAGGGATCGAGTTGACGGCCTGGATATAGCCTTCCAGACTACCTTGCGGAATCAGAGCCATAGTGCGTTGCAATGAAGTTCCCATGTTCTACCTCTTACTTTTCAATCGAATCAGTCTAACACCCTGAGAAGACGTGTCTACCGACCAGGTATCATTCTGCGTGCTGCATCATACATCACCCCAGCATGAACCCGGCCTATCTTAGGCTGACGGCATGAATCATAAATGAACAGTCAAAAAAAAGGGGTCACAGTAAAGGACCCCTGAAAAGTAGCATGCTAAGTCCATTGTTGCGGAGCTCGCAACCTTCACATGCTTGCCAAGTCAGACGAGCAAGGCATAGGGGCCATACCCGTATTCATTCTGCTGCAGTCAATAGACCATTGATAAATCAAAAGGTTCAGAGGATCCACATATGATCCTCGGCGCAGACACCATTCAGATTACTCTGAGAAAGTGGCCCGTGCCAGAAACGGGCCACTCTTTTACTTGATCCAGTTCGCAAAATCCAGCGCTTTAAAATGCTGACAAATTAATCAGGACGGTTCTATGTCGCGAATGTGCCTGTGCACCGAGAACCAGGAGGCGATCAACCCCAGCAGGGCGCCCAGCAGTATAAGATTGAAGCCGTCGAACGCCCCCATCCCCACCAGACGGAAGTTGCTGTTGTAGAGCCCCGCCAGCTCCTTCACCACCCCCTCGCTCCAGATCACCATCACCTCGGTCAGCCACCAGGCCAGCATGCCGCCGATGACCCCGAACCAGATGCCCGTATAGAGGAAGGGACGGTGGATGAAGGCATCGGTCGCGCCCACCAGCTTGAGCACTTCAATCTCGGAACGCTGGTTCAGGATATTCAGGCGCAGGGTGTTGCCCACGATCAGCAACACGGCGGAGAGCAGCAACACCGCGATACCTGTAATGGTGTGGCGCAGCAGGTTCATGATCCCCTGCAACCGGGTCAACCACTGCAGATCCAGCTTGCCCTGCTCGATACCGGGCTCGTTCTCCAGCTTGGCGAGCAACTCGGCGGCCCCTTCGGGATTCTGCCAGCGCGGATCCGGGATCACGCTCAGCACCGGCGGCAGCGGGTTGCTGTCCAGATAATCCAGGGCATCACCGAAACCGGAGATCTCCCGAAATTCCCTGAGCGCCTCGTCACGGTTCATATAAGTGACGGACTCCACCTCCGGATAGAGCAGGATCCGCTGCTTCATGTCGAGGATGCTCTGCTCCGGCAGATCCTTGCGCAGATAGAGAGAGATCTGGGAGCTGGTCTGCCAGCTCCCCTCTACCACTTCGGCATTCTTCAGCAATACGTGGAAACAGGAAGGCAGCGCCAGACTCACGCCAAGCACCGCCAGGGTCATCAGGGAGGCGAGCGGGTTGCGCCACAGCTCACCCAGGCTGGCAAAGGCCTGACGCACATGATCCACACCATACATCATCAAACGACGCAACGGCGGCTGTTTATGACGAACAATAGCCATCAGCGATCCTCCCCGGACGAATACATGCGACCCGCCTTGAGGGTCAGGGTGCGGTAGCGCATCCGGGCGATCAGCCCCAGATCGTGAGTGGCAATCAGCACAGAGACGCCGAAGCGGTTGAACTCCTCGAACAGACGCATGATGTCCATGGAAAGCTGGGGATCCAGGTTGCCGGTCGGCTCGTCCGCCAGCAGCAGCGGTGGTTTGTTGACGATGGCGCGGGCGATGCCGACCCGTTGCTGCTCACCACCGGAGAGCATGCGAGGCTGGTAACGCTCCTTGCCGAGCAGCCCGACCTTGTCCAGCGCCGCCGCCACCCGCTTGTTGATGTCCCCATGGCTGTAGCCATCGATCACCAGGGGCAGGGCGACGTTGTCGAACACGGTACGATCCATCAACAGGCGGTGATCCTGGAAGATCATGCCGATCTGGCGGCGCACGTAGGGGATCTGACTGCGCTGGATGTGGCTGACGTCATCGCCGTGGAAGAAGACGCGGCCGTCGGTCGGTCGTTCCATCACACTGATGAGCTTGAGGAGGGTACTCTTGCCCGCCCCCGAATGGCCGGTCAGGAAGGCCATCTCCCCCTTGCGCAGGTGAAAACTGACCTTTTGCAGCGCTTGATGACCGCCACTGTAGACCTTGCTGACCTTGTCAAAACGAATCATAACGGTTCCCTGAGATTGACAAACCCCGACCGGGATAAAGCATGGGGCGCTCACTCCCCCGTACCGGCACAACACCTGGATGACAACACCGGTCAAAACCATGCCACATGTCATCCTTGTCCGAATGAGCCATGCCTGTGCCCTCATAGTGACATACCCCGACCGGAGTCGGGGTATGGAACACATGCTTGTCACGGCCGGGCCGGCTCATGTCAGCCGGATTTATTCTTCGCGGCTGAAGAGCGCCTCGATGAAGTCGTTGGCGACGAACGGGCGCAGATCGTCGATCCCCTCGCCCACCCCGATGTAGCGGATCGGGATCTGGAACTTGTCGGCCACCGCGAAGATGACGCCACCCTTGGCGGTACCGTCCAGCTTGGTGAGGGTGATGCCGGTCAGGCCCACCGCCTCGCTGAACAGCTTGGCCTGGCTCAATGCGTTCTGGCCGGTGCCTGCGTCCAGGGTAAGCATGATCTCGTGGGGCGCCGTATCGTCCAGCTTCTTCATCACCCGCACCACCTTCTTGAGCTCCTCCATCAGGTTGCTCTTGTTCTGCAGGCGGCCGGCGGTATCGGCGATCAGCACGTCAGCCCCGCGGGAGCGGGCAGCCTCGATGGCGTCATAGATGACGGAGGCGGAGTCGGCACCGGTGTGCTGGGCAATCACCGGAATGTTGTTGCGCTGACCCCACACCTGCAGCTGCTCGACCGCAGCGGCACGGAAGGTATCGCCAGCGGCCAGCATCACGCTCTTGCCCTCGGCCTGGAACTGTTTGGCCAGCTTGCCGATGGTGGTGGTCTTGCCGACGCCGTTCACACCGACCATCAGGATGACGTAAGGCTTCTTGCTGGTGTCGATCACCAGGGGCTGCTCGACCTTGGCCAGCATCTCGCCCATGTCCTGTTTGAGCAGACCGTAGAGCGCCTCGGCATCCTTGAGCTGCTTGCGGTCCGCGTGCTGTACCAGCCCCTCGATGATGCGGGTGGTGGTGTCGACGCCAAGATCGGCGGTCAGCAGCTGGGTCTCCAGCTCTTCGAACAGATCGTCATCGATCTTCTTGCCGCTGAACAGGCCGAAGAAACCGGAACCGATATTCTCCCTGGTACGCACCAGGCTGCGCTTGAGGCGGGCAAAGAAGCCCTCCCGCTGCGGCTTCTCCTGAGTGACGTCGTCCACCTTGTCTGCCAGCGGCAGAGCGGCCAGCGCGGCGGCCTCAGCCTCCATCGCGGCGACCAGACGCAAATCTTCCGCTCGCTGGGCCTCTTTGGCGACACGGGCTTCCGCGGCACGGGCTTCGGCAGCGATGCGAGCCTCTTCTGCAGCGCGAGCCTCGGCGGCAACACGGGCCTCTTCTGCGGCGCGGGCCTCGGCAGCAATACGGGCCTCTTCTGCGGCGCGGGCTTCGGCGGCGATGCGAGCCTCTTCCGCAGCGCGGGCCTCGGCGGCAACACGGGCCTCTTCTGCGGCGCGGGCCTCGGCAGCAATACGGGCTTCTTCTGCGGCGCGGGCTTCGGTAGCGATGCGAGCCTCTTCTGCGGCGCAGGCTTCGGCGGCAATACGGGCTTCTTCTGCGGCGCGAGCCTCGGCGGCAATACGAGCCTCTTCCTCAGCGCGGGCTTCGGCGGCGACAATGGCTTCTTCTGCGACCTGAGCTTCGGTTGAGATCAAGGCCTCATTGACGATGACGGGCTCAAGCTCGCCCTCCGGCTCTTCCACAACCAGGGGGCCTTCGTCAGGGCCGCTCAGCGGCGCTTCGGGCTTGGCGGTAGGGGCATCAGCCGGGGCAACATCGGCGACAGGCGCGGGAACAGCGGCGGCCTCCGACTCGACGACCGCCGGGGTAGCGTCGGGCGCCTGCGATGGAACGGCCTCAGCCTCTTCTTTCTTGCGGCCGAAACCCAGCCAGGAAAACAAACCTTTTGCCATCTAAAAATACTCACATCAAAGGCTGACTGCTAAGATAGCCGTCCCTCGGCGGGTCGGCATAAAAATGAACCGCCTTATACTATCACTTTATTTTCTGACGACGAAACGCGATGCCCAGAGTGAAATCCAGCCGTAACAGCCCGAGCAAGAGCCCGGCCCCCCAGGGGCGAGCGGGCGTGGTACGAATCATCAGCGGCCAATGGAAGGGGCGCAAACTCCCCGTCAGGGATGTGGAAGGGCTCAGACCCACCACGGATCGCGTCAAGGAGACCATCTTCAACTGGCTGGCTCCCCACGTGCGCGGTACCCGCTGCCTGGATCTGTTCGCCGGCAGCGGCGGGCTGGGGCTGGAAGCCTTGTCCCGCTATGCCGAACAGGTCACCCTGATCGAGATGGACAGAGGCGCCGCCGACCAGCTCAAGAAGAACCTGACGACCCTGGGCAGCAGCCAGGGGCAGGTGATCCAGGCTGATGCCGTGAGCTGGCTGCAAGGCCCGGCCACGCCGTTCGATCTGGTCTTTCTGGACCCACCGTTTCGTCGCGAGCTGCTGCCCCAGGTGTGCGAGCTGCTGGAGCAACGCGGCTGGCTGGCATCCGATGCCCTCATCTATCTGGAGCGGGAAAAAGAGATGGCCGATCTGGCGCTGCCCGCCAGCTGGAAACTACTCAAGGACAAGCAGGCTGGTCAGGTCTGCTATCAGCTCTATCTGCGGGACACCAAGCATGACGCTGCTGTTTAAAGGTGAGATGGGTACAGTCCCCTTCTCCGTCAATTTGGACAACGGCTCAAGGACAAGCAGGTCGATCACATCAGGTCTGCTATCAACTCTATGTACGGGAGGTAAACGATGAAGCGGGTGTTTAATCTGTTGGCGATGGGGGTGCTGCTGTTCTTCTGGTTCGGTGTGGCACTCGCCCTGCTGGGCACCCTGCCGGGCAAACTGAACGGCTTTCTGCCGGTGTGCGGCGTCATCGTGATATTGATGCACTGGGTACAGGCCAGCATGATCAAGGCGGCATGCAAACCCTACTTCGCTGTCACTCGTCTCGAATTCACCCAGGTGCTGATCTTCGGGGTGTTCGGCATGATGGATATCCGCACCAAGCTGCAGGCCATCATAGACGCCAGGAAGCAGGGAGAGACCCCCCCCAGGGCCGATTAGGCCACCCCCGGCCCGACCCGAAGGAGTGATTCGTCACTCCTTCTGCGTTGTTCCGAGGCTGATTCCCAGCTTGATGGAGAGGGCGGCGAGCAGCAGCAGCATGGCAATGAGGGAGAAGAAGTTGCTGCCAAGCTCGGGGTACTGCACCTTGACCAGGGCAGAATGGCCGAACACGCCGATAAAGAAGCAGAGCAGGATGCAGCTGGGTGTGTTGCCCACCATGGGCTCATGGCGATAGTGCTGATAGAGCTGGCTGGCCGCCAGCAACAGGGCGATGAGGGGGTAGAAGGAGAAGGGGACGACCGACTCCATCAAGGCCGACAGGAAGGCATCGCCACAGATACCGATCAGCAGGGCCAGCACCAGGGGCTTCTTCGGAATCGCGTTCGGTTCATGCATGAGGCTGTCCATCCTTGCGTTATGTGAGAGATTCGTGGCGCTTGCGGTTCTGCACCTCGGCGCCCATGGCGATCATCCGCAGCTGGCTGATGGTGCGCTCCGACAGTGCCTTGCACTCTTCCGGGGTCATGTCGAGGGCGTCTGCACCGGCGCTGAAGACGATGGTCACCATGGCCTCCGCCTGGATATAGGCCTCTTCCCGTGGCGCCTGCGTGGTGGCTTCCAGATAATCGGTCAGCTCGGCGATGAAGTGCTGGATCTCCCGGGCCACCGCCTGACGGAATGCAGCCGAGGTGCCGGAGCGCTCGCGCAGCAGTAGCCGGAAGATGTTCGGGTTGTTTTCGACGAATTCCATGAAGGTCTGCACCGAGGTGCTGATGATGCTGCCACCACCGGCAATGCGCTGGCGAGCCTGGCGCATCAGTTGGCGCAGGGTCAGCCCTCCCTCGTCCACCAGCGTTAGCCCCAGCTCTTCCATGTCCCTAAAGTGGCGATAGAAGGAGGTCGGCGCTATGCCCGCCTCTCTGGCCACTTCCCGCAGGCTGAGGTTGGAGAAACTGCGGTTGGCGCAGAGTTGACTGAACGCCGCCTCGATCAGCGTACGCCGGGTTTTTTCTTTTTGTTGCGCGCGAATACCCACGAAAACAGTCACCTTGAGATTAGCGAGGCCAGATGATAACCCGAAGGCGGGGCCGGGATCAGGTTTGTCTCCGACTTTTTTACCATTGACCCGCATTCCGGCTCAATGGAGAATAGTGAACAGCTGTTCGCTGAAAGGAGCCGAGTGAAATGGACCGCCCCCCGATCATCATGACCAACACCCTGCTGTTCGCCCTCTCCGGGCTCACGGCACTGATAGCGGTCCCCTGGTATGGACTGAGCCAGGGCTACGACCTCTGGCAGTGGCTCTGCTTCCTGCTGCTGTTCTGCTATTGCGGCATCTCCATCACCGCCGGCTACCACAGGCTCTGGTCCCACAAGTCCTACAAGGCGCACCCGGCCCTGCAATGGATCTTCGCCATCGGAGGCGCGCTCGCCCTGCAAAACTCGGCGCTGCACTGGTCCTCGGATCATCGCCGCCACCACCGCCACGTGGATGACAACCAGAAGGATCCCTACAGTGCGGGTCGCGGCTTCTGGTACTCCCACATCGGCTGGATGCTGCGGGAATACCAGCGCGATACCTACCACGACTACAGCAATGTGCGCGACCTGCAAAACAACCCCGTGGTCGCCTTCCAGCACAGGCACTATCTCGCCCTGGCTCTGGTCACCAACATCGGCATTCCGCTGCTGCTCGGCCTCCTGCACGGGGATTTGCTCGGCATGATGCTGCTGGCCGGGGTGCTGCGCATGGTGATGACCCATCACACCACCTTCTTCATCAACTCCCTGGCCCACATCTGGGGCAGCCAGCCGTTCACGGATCGCAACAGCGCCCGGGACAACGGCATCCTGGCCTTCTTCACCTTTGGCGAGGGCTATCACAACTTCCATCACCTGTTCGAGAACGACTACCGCAACGGCATTCAGTGGTGGCAGTTCGATCCCACCAAGTGGCTGATCCGCACCGCCGCCTGGTGCGGGCTCGCCAAAGACCTGAGATCCTGCCCGGAGGAACGCATCGAGCAGGCCAGGCTGGAGATGCAACTCAAGCGCGCCCAGGCCAGAGTGCACCAGCAGGACGACAGGGAACGCTGGCAGGCACTGCTGCAGGAGGAGTACGACAAGCTGAGCCTGCAGATCCAGCACTACTATGCCAGCCGCAAGTCACTGCTGGAGCAGCGCAAGCGCACAGCCCTCGCACGCTACGACAGGCTCAGGCTGCAACTGGAGTACCGCACATTGCGAGACGGTTTCCTCGTTGCCAAGCGCAACTGGAGTCGTCTGCTGGCGGGCCTCGCCTGATCGCCGAGACATCACGCAAAAGACCGCCAGCAGGCGGTCTTTTTGATTGGGCAAGCAGACGGCGGGCATAAAAAATGGGGCAACATTCGCATGTCACCCCCTCGCAAATAGCATGTTCCATATTGGGCTCCCGCAACCACGGGGGTCTGTCTGGCATCACGGGTTTCCGCTCCCGATCCGCCTCGCCTGCCGGAGCAATCCGGTTGGCCCATTTCCCCTGTTGCCGTCACCCACACGGCAGACCAGCCGCCGTGTTTGTCCTTGCACTCGAGATACTACGCAGTTAAATAAAATAAAAAACCGTTCTACACGCACCTCTATGCAGTCGAGGCGCCTGGATTGTTACGGCGCCCTTAATATAAATCGATTAAAAACAATACGATGCAATCCAGTCCCGTTTTTGGATGGCAAACGTTATCCTCGAAGGCGCACAAGGCTTTGCGAGATCTCGCACAAGGCGGATCCCACTCACAACCAACGATGCAAAGGTAACCAATCGCTCAATTGCGCCAGCAGGCGCCGCCATGCAGAGGGGGACGCCGCCACCGGGTGCACGGCCTGCTGCAACCAGCCATCAATGAGTTGCTGCAACTCGTCGCACAACCTCGGGCTATGGAGGTGCAGCATCAACTCGGTGTTGAGCATCAGGGAGCGGGGATCCAGGTTGAAACTGCCGAGCAGCGCCTCCTCCTTCCCCATCAGGATCAGCTTGGCATGCAGACTGAACGCCTCCGTCGTCAGCTCGAACAGGGTGACCCCCTGACGCTCGAGCCAGGGGCGGTGACGTCGATAGGCGCCATAGACCAGGGGCACGTCCGTGCTGGCTAGGGAGTTGGTCAGGATCTCGATGTCGACCCCCTGCCGTCGCTGCCCCTTGAGCCGGCGACGCAGCCCCCGTGTCAGGATCAGGTAAGGGCTCACCAACCTCAGGGCCCCCTGATTGCTCGCCAGCATGCGTCCCAGCCGGGGCGCCGTGGTCGGCCGGGCGACCAGTCCCTTGCCGGGGCGATCGAACCAGCACTGCCCTCGCCCGGGATGCCAGCAAAGGGGAACGGGGCACTCATCAAACAGAGTGGCCGGCAGATCATAGGCGGCCGCCATGGCGGGGTCGGTCAGGGTCAGCAGGAAGTCATTCAGGGCCCGGGTTTCGGCTGGCAGCAAGGGGCGTCTCAACAGACGACGGACCGGGTGGCTCCAGCGACTGTGCCAGAACAGCGCGAACCCCTGCTCGGCCTGCTGACAGAGGGGGCCGCGGCAGACCAGATCCAGGTCGATGAAGTGAGGCGGCATCCCCAGCCCGAAGTAACGATCACCAATATTGCGCCCGCCGATCACCGCCTGGCTGCCATCCACCAGCAGCAGCTTGTTGTGCATCCGGTGATTGATGCGGCGAAAGCTCAGCACCCCTTCCAGCAGCAAGGTAAGGGGACGCCAGCCCCGCAACCAGAAGGGGTTGAACAGGCGTACCTCGATGCCCGGTTCCGCCGCCACCGCCTCCAGAAAGCGGTTCTCCCCGCCGTAGAGATCGTCGATGAGCAGTTGCACCACCACTCCGCGCCGGGCCGCCCGCACCAGCTCCGCCAGCAGCAGCTTGCCGCTGCCGTCCTCTTCCCAGCTGTAATACTGGGCGAGGATCCGGTGGCGAGCCTGGCGGATCAACTGGCATCGGGCTTTCAGGGCGGCGCCGGGATCGGCGAGCAAGGCAAACTCGGCGGGGATCAAGGGTCATCTCCCTGTCATCTGGTGGTGGCATAACCCAGACAACCGCCCCGATAGCCCAGTGTCAAGGAGCCGATGATGGAACTGCGCGACCACCCCTCCCTCAGTCAGAGACCTCATGCCAGCCAACCGGATCCCACCCCGGCCAGGCTGTTGATGCCCTGGTACCAGCAGCACCGGGATCTGGGCTGGGAACCCCTTGCGCAGCATCACGAGGATCCCCTCCCCGGCCAGCATTGACAGGCTCAGGGCTGCACCGCCTCGATGGCCTCTGACTTGCCCTCCAGCTGGGGCAGGCTGAAACGGTAGGCCACGTAGTATTTGTAGATGGTGCCAACGTAGTTGATGGGCCCCTGGCCCACGTCGTTGGCCACCAGCTGCTCCACATTGCCGAACCAGACGTTCGGATCCAGCCCCTTGTCGGCCGCCTTGGCCTGCAATGCATGGACCCGGTTCGGACCCGCATTGTAGGCGGCCAGGGCGAACAGATGGCGATTGAGCCTGTCCATCCCGGGATCATTGAAGTAGGTGTCCAGGATGAGCCGCATGTAGCGACAGGCAGCTTCCACATTGCCCTCCAGACTGGTGAGTCTGGCGCCTCGGATCCCCACCTCCTTGCCGGTGCTCGGCAGCAATTGCATGATACCGACGGCCCCCCGGTGAGAGCCGACATTGGGATTGAGCCCCGACTCCTTGTAAGCCAGCGCGGCCAGCATCAGCCAGTCCAGCTGATACTTGTCCGCCTGGGCCTCCAGTACCTTGCGAATGGTCGACAGGCGCCCCAGCGGGTCCGGCGCCAGTATGTTGCTCATGCGGTCGCTCTGCGCCAGCAGGCGGCGCAATGTCATGTCACTGTAGAGGGTCCGCTTGCTCGACTCCGAGATGTAGGCGTTCACCGCCTTGAGCAGCTCCGGGCTGTTGTTGCGCAGGGCCCAGGCGCTGCGCCCCTTGTCCCGCAGCGGTATCAGCCTGTGGGCCTTGAGGCCGCCAATCATGTCGAGCCAGATCCGCCCCTTGAAGCTGTCGGTGACCGTCAGCGGAATGATCCCGGCTGACACCATCTCCAGCAGGTCCCCATCCTGCAGGTATTCGGGAACCGTCTCGATGTAGACCGGGGGCAACCCCAGCTCCCGAAACAGCCAGTTGAGCTGGTGCAGGCTCTCGAAATAACTGGAGCTGGCTCGCACCCAGACCCGCCGGCCGGACAGCTGGGTGATGCGATTGAAGGCAGGGAGATCCCGCTGGCTCACCACCCACTCCTCGATGGGGGCGATCAGCGGCTGGGAGAAGGTCACCTGCTCACGCCGGGTGGGGGTGACCGTCAGGTTGGCGGCCACCAGATCCCCGCGCCCCTCGGCGAGGTAGTCCAGCAGCTTGTCCTGGCGCACCGGGATATAAATGATCTTGAGCTTGAGCTTCTCCTTGGCCAGGTAGGTCTGGTTCAACCAGCGCTCGAATCCCTGAAGCTGATTGACCAGGATGCCGTACTGGGCTCCCTTGTCGAAAAAGAAAAACCCCCGCTCATAGACCACCAGGGCCCTGAGCTCTTTTTTTTGCAGGATGTGTTCGAGATCACCGGCCTGGGGCAGCAACTGCGGCTTGAGATCCGCCGCCAGCAGAGGGAGAGAGCAGAGAGCCAGCAGGGCCCAGATCCATCGCCGCATCATGATGTAACCACCTCGCTGTGGGCCGGTGCGCACCGTCGGGTCTGTCAGAGAAGGCGCCTGCGCCAAGTCATGGGGCGTCGCGGGATCTTCTGCCGATCGGCGCATGCCGGACGGAAAACGGATCGTCCGTGGGATAACTCACTATACAACGCAAAGGGAGGGAAAAAGCGAGGGGCAGAGCAAGACGGCAGGCAAGCCTGCCGTGTCATCACGATCTCAAAGGGAGCGGGCGCGCATCTCGAAGATCAGCTTCTCGGCGGTGCAGGTGAATTGCAGGCGGGCCTTCAGGATCACGCCATCCGGGCCCTGGCTCAGCTCGCTGCTGCTTTTGGCTTCGGCAGTGACCTGCTTGGCCAGCGCCTCGTAGGCAGCCAGCTTGGCACGAGCGTCGGCTTCTGCTGCGGCCTCGATCACCAGTTCCATCACATCGTCACCTTCGCCGATGATGGTGCCGATTTCGGCAAAACAGCCACAACTGTCACAGGTCTCGTTCAGTTCTACTTTCTCGTCTACAGACATACGTTCACTCCTACTTATTCCTGATATTGTCATCGTCGCGCAAGGCGTTGCGAAAATCCCTGATGGCAGTGCCCAGATCCTCACCGGCGCCAGCCAGGCGTT
This sequence comes from Aeromonas sp. PrichA-15, assembly GCF_017939245.1. Taxonomy (NCBI): domain Bacteria; kingdom Pseudomonadati; phylum Pseudomonadota; class Gammaproteobacteria; order Aeromonadales; family Aeromonadaceae; genus Aeromonas; species Aeromonas sp. PrichA-15. The sequence continues at coordinate 59,851 of NZ_JAGKRH010000320.1, forward strand.
TGCTGCCAAACACCACGACGACGACCACGAGCAGGATCAGCAGATGCCAGATATGAATGCCACCCAGTCCCATAGGGAGACTCCTGACTGTTAGATACCTGGAGGTTGTATCAAAAGAAAGCGTATCGATTGTTGGGCAAAATCAAGGCAGGTGCAAGTTGGCGAAAAAATCGCGCAAAAACGGCGACGAGGCGCAAAAAAATACGGCGACCATGGGCCGCCGTATGAGTCGGTGCTACTTGTCCCCTCAACCGCTACATCCTGTACCAGCCGCCACCAGGGCGAGAGACCCGTCGAGCATAGGATCGCCAAGATATGAAAACAAATGGTATATATTCATCTAGGAGTTGAAGAGGATTCATATCATGTTGCTGGAACAGCTTGCACGCATAGACCTTAATTTGTTGATAATCCTGCAAGTCTTGCTGGAAGAGCGCAACGGCAGCCGGGCTGCACGCCGTTTGCACCTGAGCCAGTCCGCCGTCAGCAAGGCCCTTGGACGGTTGCGGGAGACCTTTGACGATCCCCTGTTCGTGCGCTCGGCCTACGGGATGGATCCCACTCCCCGCGCCCTGGATCTCCAGCAGCAACTGCAGCCCATACTGCTCTCCCTGGACAACCTGATCCAGCCGCCGGACTTCGATCCCGCCAGCACGGAGCGGGAGTTCGTCATCGCCAGCATGGACAGCGCCTTCACCCTGTTTGCCCCCCTCTACCTGAGCGAACTGAAGCGTCAGGCCCCTGGCATCCGCCTGCGCTACGAGGAGTGGACCGAACACAGCCTGACCGAGATGAGCCAGGGCCAGGTGGATATCGCCTTCACGGTGCGGGAGAACTGCATCAATTCGGATTTTCGCCTCGACACCCTGCCCAACGCCATCTGTCAGCGGTTGCTCACCATCGACGATCTCACCTGCCTGGTGCAGCGGGATCACCCTGCCTTGCAGGAGCCCGAGTGGGATCTCGCCCGTTACCTCGCCTACCCCCATGTGCAGACCTACTGCGAAGGGCGGGATCGCTGGATGCTGGATCACAAGCTGGCAGAGCAGGATCTCTATCGCCGGATCGAGGCGACCGTCCCCTCCTTCGAGGCGGCCCTGCGCATGGGCATGCACTCGGACATGATAGTGACCCTCTCCCGCCTCTACGCCCGCCACGCCACCCAGGTCTATCCCCTGGTGCCGCTGCCGCTGCCCATCGCCCTGGACAGCATCTCCCACCTGCTCATCTGGCATCAGCGCCACGAGGAGGATCCGGGCCATCGCTGGCTGCGGGAGACCCTGCTCGCCCTCATCATGGGCAAGCTGGAAACCTCGGTGGACGACCCGGCCGCTGCCGCCTGACGCGCAAAAAAAACGGGGCTCAAGAAGCCCCGTTTCACGTTGACATCAGCATTCGCCCCGTCAGTTCTGACCCGTCACCGCCAGATAGTGGTGTACCCCGTCCAGCAGCATCTGCACCGAGATCATCACCAGCAGCATGCCCATCAGCCGCTCCACCGCGGTGAGTCCTCGCTCACCCAGCAGCTTGTTGAACAGCTCGTAGAACATCAGGATCACGGCGCTGGCCCCCCAGGCCATCAGCAGGGCCAATGACCAGTCCACCATCCGGGTCGGCTCCTGGTTGGCCAGAAGCAGCAGGGAAGCCAGGATGGAGGGGCCCGCAATCATGGGGATGGCCATGGGCACCAGGAAGGGCTCCTCCCCCGCCGCCAGCCCGGTCACGCCACCGGGGCTCGGGAAGATCATCTTGATGGCGATGAGGAAGAGGATGATGCCCCCCGCGATGCTGACCGCCTCCTGACGCAGGTTGAGGAAGCTCAGGATCTGCTGACCGGCGAACAGGAAGCCCATCATGATCACCAGTGAAAACAACAGCTCCCGCAGCATTACCTTGCGTCGACGCTTGGGGTCGACATGGCGCAGGATGGAGAGGAAGACCGGCAGGTTGCCCAGCGGATCCATGATCAGAAACAGCATGACGGCAGCGGAGAATGTGTCCATAGAGCGCCCGTGCAGAACCTTTCAACAAGAGGGGAAGGAGGGCGAAATATAACAAAGGTGGCGGGATTCGGCGAGCGCCCCACCGCGCTCGCCACTGGCGATCATCCGTGGTTGCAGATCTTGTCGGCGCGGGTCTGGAACCCTGACTCCGAGTCGATGAACTTGCCGCGCCTGGCCAGGAAGTCGATCAGGGCGTCGGCGTCCATCTCGCTGGCGCTGCAGGTGTGGAACCGGGCCTCGGCACCGAAGCGCGAGGCGATCGCCGCCCTGAGGCTGGCCCGGGTAAACGGACTCTCCTGCTCCAGCATCATCTCCATCACTTCGTGACCGTGTATCGATTGGGGCATCTCGAACCTCTTTAATCATCATGTCAGATGACAATTAAAGCCGGAAGCCCGGAGAGGGTTCTTGATATAGGCCAACAAAACGCCTTTTTTAACGCCAGCGGGCTGGTCGTGAGCGCCGCTTTGTCGATAATGTGGCAACCTGACGGGGGGATGGCTACACTGTCGCCCCTTTTTGCCACCGCAGACAGAAAATAAGGACATTGGCGTCATGCTGTTCCATGGATTGGTCTTCAAACCCTGGCGGATCTGGACCCGTCGCCCGCTCTGGTTGAAGACTCTGCTCGGCATGCTGACCGGGATAGGTCTGGGACTCTGCTTCAGCGAGCAGGCCCTGCTGCTCAAGCCCATCGGCGTCCTGTTCGTCAACACCATCCAGATGCTGATGGTGCCCCTCATCTTCTGTTCCGTCCTGGCAGGCCTCACCGCCCTGCTCAAGGGCAAGCGGCTCGACCGCATCGCCGGCAAGGCCATCGGCTTCTATCTCTGCTCCACCGCCGTCGCCATCTGCATCGGCCTGATGATGGGCTGGCTGCTGGAACCGGGCATGGGCGCCAACATGGGCCCTTATGAACGGGGCGCCATGGCGCAGCAACCTACTCTGGCCAGCGTGCTGAGCCACCTAGTGCCGCGCAACCCGGTGCAGGCCATGGGCGATGGCAAGATATTGCAGGTGATCGTGTTCGCCGTGGCCCTCGCTCTCGCCCTCAACGCCACCGGACGACGCGGCCGCCCCGCCATCCTGTTCTTTACCTCCCTGGCAGAGGGAATGTTCAAGCTGACCCAGATGGTGATGGCCCTGGCCCCCTATGGCGTCTGCGCCCTGATGGCCTGGATGACCGGCAAGTACGGCGTCAGCCTGCTGTTGCCGCTGCTCAAGGTGATCGGCGCCGTCTACCTCGGCTGCCTGCTCCACGTGCTTGGCGTCTACAGCAGCCTGCTGCTCCTGATGGCGCGCCTCAACCCGTTGCACTACTTCAAGAGCATCGTCGATGCCCAGGCGGTGGCCTTCACCAGCAGTTCAAGCAGCAGCACCCTGCCCATCAGCCTGGCCTGCGCCGAACGCAGGCTCGGGGTCTCCCCCGCCATCACCGCCAAGGTGCTGCCCATCGGCGCCACCATCAACATGGATGGCACCGCCCTCTATCAGGGGGTCACCGCCCTGTTCGTGGCCCAGGCCTTCGGGGTGGATCTGCATCTGGTGGACTACCTGACCATCATCAGCATCGTCACGCTGGCCAGCATCGGCACGGCGGGCACACCCGGTACCGGGCTGATGCTGCTGACCCTGACCCTCACTGCCGTGGGACTGCCGCTGGAAGGGGTGGCACTCATCGCAGGCATAGACCGGCTCCTCGACATGGCGCGCACCACGGTCAATGTCTCCGGCGACATCCTGGTCTCCGTGCTCATCGCCCGCAGCGAGAAGGAGCTGGATCTCGCCACCTACCACGATGCCCATGCGGGGGATGACATCGACTTCACCCTGCGCTGAGGGCGCGAGGGGCGTTCAATGATCCTGGGGATCGTGATGGCAGCGCCAGCAGATATCAAAGTTGGCGCCGTTCTCCTCCCCGCACTGGCCGCACAGCCAGCCGTTGCCCTGGCGCTGCTGGTAGCGCTCGATGATCCGGCCCGCCCGCTGACGATCCCGCTCGTTCACCATCAGGGTCACTTGCAGCAGATCCACCGGCAGCTCCCCGAGCGCGCCGGAGAGCCCTTCGCCGCTGAGGCGCACCCTGACTCCCTCTACCTCCAAGGCCCCTTTCAGGGCATGCGCCTCCAGGGAGTGAGAGGCGCGATACAAGTTAATCCACTGATCCATACGTTGTCCTCGAAACCCTTGCCAGTGCCATCATCACCAGCACTACCATCATTCCAGGCCGAGCATCTTCCGGGAGCGAGATGCCCGATACAGATTCATCCACTGATCCATACGTTGTCCTCGAAACCCTTGCCAGTGCCGTCATCACCAGCACTACCATCATTCCAGGGCGAGCATCTTCCGGGAGTGAGATGCCCGATACAGATTCATCCACCGCTCCATACGTTGTCCTCGAACCCCTTACAGCAGCTTGTCGATGCCGTAAGCCGGGCCGTTGGCCACCAGAAAATCGATGAATGCCCTCAGCTTGCGCGGCATCAGGCGCCGCTCGGGAAACAGCAGGTAGATGGGTACCCTGGGTTGCTGCCACTCCGGCAGCAAGGAGACAAGCGTCCCGTTCGCCAGCTCATCATGGCACAGCATGGCGGGCAGGGAAGCCAGCCCCAGCCCCGCCTTCGCCGCCTCCCTGGCACAGGTGATGTTGTTGACCTGGAAGCGGGACGGGGGATCCACCAGCACTTCGCGATCATCCAGCTCGAAACACCAGTGCGAGGCGAGGAACCCCGTGCTGACCGCGATCCGCTCGTGATGCACCAGATCGGCGGGCCTCTGGATCACCGGGTGGCGCGCCAGATAGTCCGGGCTGGCGCACAGCAGCCGCTCGGTGCTCCAGAGACGCCGCGCAGCCAGGTTGGAGTCGCTCATGTCGCCGACCCGCACGATGGCATCCAACCCCTCGCTGATGGGATCCACGATGCGGTTGGTCAGCTCCAGCTCCACCTTCATGCCCGGATAGGCTTGCAGGAAGTTCGCCACCAGCCTGCCCACCACCAGCTGTCCCGTCTCGATGGGCACCGCCAGCTTGAGGGTCCCCGTCACCTCCTGCTGGCTGGCACTGAGCATCAGCTCGGCCTGGGCCAGCTCCTCCACCGCCTTGCTGCAGCGTAGATAATATTGTTCACCGGCTTCCGTCAGGGTGAGCTGCCGGGTGGAGCGATAGAGCAGCCGCGCGCCGAGACGCTGCTCCAGCTCGGCGATGCGGCGGCTCACCGTCGCCTTGGTCATGCCCAGCTCCTGGGCAGCGGCGGTAAAGGAGCCCTTGTCGACGATACGAACGAGGATTAAGGCAGCATTCAGGTCCATTGTTTCACCAGTGAAACTGTATATCTCATGAATGGATACTAATCGAAACAGTTGCACGATGTTAGCCTGCCCGCCACAGTTCAGGAAAACCAATATCATGAGTCAACACAAGAAGATCCCCCTGCTGGCCGCCCTGGTGCTGGCCCTGCTCGGCCTGCTGTTTGCCGGTTACTGGTATCTGCATGGCCGCTACTTCGAGAGCACCGACAACGCCTACCTGCAAAGCGAGGTGACCGGCATCGGTTCCAAGCTCTCCGGCTACATCAGCGAAGTACTGGTGACCGACAACCAGGCGGTGAAGGCCGGCCAGCTCATCGCCCGGCTCGACGACCGCGAATACAGAACCAAGGTGGAGGAGGCCGAGGCCGATCTGCACCTCAACCAGGCGACGGCGGATAACCTCGCCGCCACCCGTATCCAGCAGTTGAGCCTCATCCGCCAGGCCGAGGCAAAAGTCAGCTCGGCCAACGCCGAGCAGGTCCGGGCCCAGCAGCAGGTGCGCCGGGTCAGCCAGCTCAATGAGCGTCACTACAGCTCCCAGGACAGCCTGGACGAGGTACGTGCCGGCTTGCAGGTCAACCAGGCCCAGGCACTGGAGGCCAAAGCCGCCTTGCAGGCCGCCCGCGAGCGGCTGCTGGTGCTGGATGCCGAAGCCAAGCAGAACCAGGCCAGGCTGGCATTGAGCGAGGCCCAGCTTGAACAAGCCAGGCTGGAACTCGGCTACACCGAGCTGCGAGCCCCGGCTGACGGCATCATCGGCAAGCGCAGCCTGCGGGAAGGGCTCTACGTCCAGTCCGGTATGCAGGTGGCCAGCCTGGTGCCCCTGAGCCAGGTGTGGGTCGAGGCCAACTTCAAAGAGACCCAGTTGCAGCACATGCAGCCGGGCCAGAAGGTGGAGGTGATCCTGGATGCCTATCCGGATCAACCGGTCGAGGGGATCATCGACAGCCTCTCTCCGGCCACCGGCGCCAAGTTCGCCCTGCTGCCGCCGGAGAACGCCACCGGCAACTTCACCAAAATCGTGCAGCGGGTGCCGGTCAAGATCAGCATCCCGGATCCGGGCGCCCTGGTGGGCAAGCTGCTGCCCGGCCTCTCCACCGAGGTGATCGTCGACACCCGCACCCCTGATCCCGTGGTGGCCGCCCACTGATGGACGCCATACCACGCCGCAACTGGATCGCGGTCATGGGGGGCCTCATCGGCGCCTTCATGGCCATCCTCGACATCCAGATCACCAACGCCTCCCTGAAAGACATTCAGGGGGCACTCTCGGCCACCCTGAGCGAGAGCTCCTGGATCTCCACCTCCTATCTGGTGGCGGAGATGATCGCCATACCGCTGAGCGGCTGGCTGAGCCGGGGACTGAGCGTGCGGCGCTACCTGCTGTGGACCACGGGCGCCTTCATCGTCGCCTCCGTGCTCTGCTCGTTCAGCTGGAACCTCACCAGCATGATCGTCTTTCGGACGCTACAGGGCTTTACCGGCGGGGCCCTGATCCCCATGGCCTTCTCCCTCATCGTCAGCCTGCTGCCGCTGCACAAGCGAGCCACCGGCATGGCGCTGTTCGGCCTGTGCGCCACCTTCGCCCCCGCCATCGGCCCGACCCTGGGGGGCTGGCTGACGGAGCAGATGTCCTGGCACTACATCTTCTATCTGAACGTGCCGCCCGGTCTGCTGGTCATGGCCATGCTGGCCCACGGGCTGGACAGGAAGCCGGTGGACTGGGAGGTGATCAAGCGGGTGGATCTCATTGGTATCCTCACCATGGCGGTGGGTCTCGGCCTCCTGGAGGTGGTGCTGGAGGAGGGCAACCGGGAGGACTGGTTCGGCTCGAGCTTCATCGTGCGGCTCACCGTCATCTCGGTGGTGGCCCTGGTGTTCTTCGTCATCAGCCAGTTGCTGCGCCACCACCCCCTGGTCAACCTGCGGCTGCTGCACAACCCGCGCTTCGCCCTGGCCTGCTTCGCCTACCTGGTGCTCGGTATGGGGTTGATGGGCTCCATCTATGTGCTGCCCCTCTACATGACCCAGATCCACAATTACAACGCCCTGGAAATCGGTGAAGTACTGATGTGGATGGGGTTACCCCAGTTGCTGGTGCTCCCCCTGGTCCCCAAGCTGACCCACAAGATAGATCCGCGCTATCTGGTGAGCTTCGGCTTTCTGGTCTTCGCCATCAGCTGCTTCATGAACGTGAACATGAATGCCGACTACGCCGGGCCCCAGCTGATCCAGTCCCTCATCGTGCGGGCCCTGGGGCAGCCCTTCATCATGGTGCCCCTCTCCCTGGTGGCGACCGCCAGCCTGACACCGGACGAGATCCCCTCTTCCTCGACCCTGCTCAACGTGCTGCGCAACCTGGGGGGGGCCTTCGGCATCGCCATCATCGCCACCCTGATCGACAACGACACCCGGACTCATGTCAGCCAGATCGGCAGCACCCTGGCCGCCACCAGCATCGAGGGGCAGGCCTATCTGATGCAGTTGGCCCAGACCATGATGGCCCAGGGAGCCGGGCCGGAGCAGGCCCAGTTGCAGGCCCGGGCCATGCTGTCGAACACCATCAGCCGCGAGGCGGCCATCATGGCCTACAACCAGGTGTTCTACGTGATGGGTATCTTCCTGCTCGTCGCCAGCGCCCTGATGCTGCTGCTCAAGCAGCCTGCCCCGAGGGCCCCTGACGCAGAACCGGTCGAGGCGTGAAAGGTGGGGCTCACATAGCAAAACGGGCCAGAAGGCCCGTTTTTCATGGCTGCCCGCCGGTCAGCCCGCCAGGGAGGCGGCGATCAGGAACTGGGCCGCGAAGTAGCTGCTCATGATCCAGGCCGTGGCATGGGGGAAGGGGCGGCGGAATCTGTCCAGCGCCAGCATGCTGTCGGAGAAGAGGAACATCAGCGCCCCCACCAGGGCGGCGGCGCTGCCGGCAGTGAGAGAGGCATGCCAGGCACCGGCGGCCACCCAGGCCATGGCGATGATCACCAGCATGTAGCAGAAGACGGGGATCCTCATCTCGCCGAGCTGGCCCCACAGGAGCCCGAACACCATGCCGGCCACCAACAGCAGCAGCAGGCCGTCCACCAGCTTGAGCACCAGGGGCCCCTGGGCGAACCCGACGATGTAGCAGAGGTGAGCGACAAGAAATGCCGCCAGCCCCTGGATGAAACGATCCCGTGGCAGCATCAGCAGCACGTCACCCGCCAGCGACAGGCAGAGACCGAGCAGGATCCAGGCGTGGGAGCCGTTGTGATCGTCGCTCTGGTAGCCAAACGCCAGGGCGATGATGAACAGCATGGTCAGGGGTTTGCTGATGTAGAACTGACGGGAGTCTGAGCCGTAAGCCGCGCGGATGTGCCACCAGCCCGATGCGATGATCAAGAAACTCAATAACATGCCCTGCTCCTCACCGGCTGCTCGCCCTGGGGCGGCAACCTCTTTAGTGCCCGCAAGAGTAGCAAATTCCCCTGGCCAGTGGCAGAGGCTGAAGCAGATGGCACCCTACACCTAAAGTCTAATTGCCCCCATCCCCGCCCTCGGGCATAAGAGACAGTTCTGGAGGATCACCATGGAAGACGCTATGACCAACTACCTGCCCGCTATCGACATCATGATGTGCCATCTTGGCATCAGCTTTGAACAGGCCTGCGAGCAGCTTGGCCTCAGCCCGCAGGAGCAGCAGACCCTCGACCAACTGCAAAAACAGAAGCAGACCCAGTCCAACTGATGCCCTGGACTGATGGCCCGAAGCGGCCGGCATCACAGCCCAGCATAAAAAACGGCGCCCGAAGGCGCCGTTTTTTATTGGGTGATGATCAGGGTCGAGCGACCCGGCGGCGTTGCAGCCAGACCACGGCCCCGAACAGCAAGAAGCCCGGCAGCCACATCAGCTCCTTGGGCCAGCGCTCGGTGGGCGCCTTGACGCTCAGGATCTGCTGATCCATCTCCAGCCCCAGATCGGCGGCCTGGCTGCCGAAGGTGACGGTGTCGATCAGGATCTTGCCGTCCTGCTCATAAGTCTGGATCCCCAGCTTGGCCAGACGGTCCTCACCAGTGACGCCCGAAGGCACCGGCAACAACACGGTGAAGCGGCGCAACTTGCCCACCGCATCTTCCCCTTCCATGCGCAGGCGCAGGGTGCTCTCGGCCTCCACCTGCCCCATGGTCTGGACCAGCTCGGCCGGGGCGGTGTCGCGATACGGGTCGTGCAGCAGATCCATCCAGAAGCCAGGACGGAACAGGGTGAAGGCCACCAGCAGCAGCAGCACGCTCTCGTACCAGCGGCTCTTCACCAGGAAGAAGCCCTGGGTGGCGGCAGCGAAGATCAGCATGGCGATGGTGGCCACGAAGAAGATCAGTACGCCGTGGGCGAAGTCCACGTTGATCAGCAGCAGATCGGTGTTGAAGATGAACAGGAAGGGCAGCGCCGCGGTACGCAGGCTGTAGTAGAACGCCGTGATCCCGGTCTTGATGGGGTCGCCCTTGGAGACGGCGGCCGCGGCGAACGAGGCCAGCCCCACCGGCGGGGTCACGTCCGCCATGATGCCGAAGTAGAAGACGAACAGGTGCACCGCGATGAGCGGCACGATGAGGCCGTTCTGCTGGCCCAGGGTGACGATCACCGGCGCCAGCAGGCTCGATACCACGATGTAGTTGGCAGTGGTCGGCAGTCCCATGCCGAGGATGAGGCTCAGCAGGGCGGTGAGGATCAGCATGAGCAGCAGGTTGCCCATGGAGAGGAACTCCACCAGATCCGCCAGCACCAGGCCGACGCCGGTCTGGGAGACGGCCCCGACGATGATGCCGGCAGTGGCGGTGGCAATGCCGATGCCGATCATGTTGCGAGCACCGGCAATCAGCCCCTCGCGCAGGTCCACCACGCCATCGGTGAAGGAGCCGTAGTCATGCTTGCCGTCGGTGCGCAGCCAGTTCAGCAGCGGTCGCTGGGTCAGCAGGATGATGATCAGCATCACCGAACCCCAGAAGGCCGACAGGCCGGGGGAGAGGCGCTCCACCATCAGACACCACACCAGCACCACCACGGGCAGCAGGAAGTGCAGGCCGGAGAGCAGCACGGCGCGGGTCTCGGGCAGCTCGTCCAGCGGCTTGTCCGGGTCTTCCGCCGGCAGCGGCGCGTTGCTGGCGGCGATCTTCAGCAGTCCCAGGTAGGCGACGGCCAGCAACACGCTGATCCCCGGCAGGGCATAGTCACCCAGCACCGGCTTGAGCCAGCCCAGACCGTAGTAGACCGCCATGGAGAGGCCGCTGATGAGGGCGGCACCGAAGGCGAAGCCGGTCAGGCGACGCAGCCAGGGGCGCGGCTGACGGTTGCCGATGGGCTGCATCCCGAGCTTGAGCGCCTCGAGGTGCACGATGTAGAGCAGGGCGATGTAGGAGATGGCCGCCGGCAGGAAGGCGTGCTTGATGATCTCCACATAGGGGATGCCCACGTACTCCACCATCAGGAAGGCCGCAGCCCCCATGACCGGCGGCATGATCTGGCCGTTGACCGAAGAGGCCACTTCCACCGCGCCGGCCTTCTCCTTGGAGAAACCGACCCGTTTCATCATGGGGATGGTGAAGGTGCCCGTGGTCACCACGTTGGCGATGGAGGAGCCGGAGATGACGCCGGTCAGGGCCGAGGCGACCACGGCCGCCTTGGCCGGGCCGCCGCGCAGGTGACCCAGCAGGCTGAAGGCGAGCTGGATGAAGTAGTGGCCCGCACCGGCGCGCTCGAGCAGGGCGCCAAACAGCACGAACAGGAAGACGAAGCTGGTGGAGACCCCAAGGGCGATGCCGAACACCCCTTCGGTGGTGATCCACTGGTGGTTGGCCAGCGCATGCAGGCTCACCCCGCGGTGGGCCAGCAGGGAAGGCATCCAGGGACCGGCCAGGCTGTAGGCCAGGAAGACGATGGCGATGACCGCCAGGGCCGGGCCCAGGGCGCGGCGGGCCGCTTCCAGCAGGAGCGGGATGCCGACGCAGGCCACCGCGAAGTCCATGGTGGTCAGGTTGCCGGGACGCTGGGCAAGCTCCTGGTACATCACGAACAGATAGCTGGCGACGGCGGCACCGACGAGGCCGAGGGCGATGTCGGCAAGGGGAACCCTGTCTCGCGGTGAGCTGCGCATGGCCGGGAACACCAGGTAGGCGAGCAGGATGGCGAAGGCCAGGTGAATCGAGCGTGTTTCAGTGTCGTTGAGGACGCCGATGCCGAGGGAGAAGGGCAGCGGCGAGGCGATCCAGAGCTGGAACAGGGACCAGATCAGCGCAAGACCTGCGATGATCCAGCTCATGGGGCCGACGGGCAGCCTGGCGCCGACGTCCTGGGCGATCAGCTCCTCGGCCGAGAGCGCCTCTTGTTGTTGTGTTTGCTGCATAGTGTGACTCTGTAGGTACTGCAATAAATGAGACTCGCTCCCCCGAAGGAGGAGCGAGTCCGGGGCACATCCGAAGACGCAGCCGGATTACATCCAGCCACGTTCCTTGTAGTAACGCACAGCGCCTTCATGCAGCGGAGCGGAGAGACCCACCTTGATCATGTCGGCTTCCTTCAGATCCGCGAAGGCCGGGTGCAGGCGCTTGAAGCGGTCCAGGTTGTCGAACACGGACTTGACCAGCTGGTAGACCACTTCCGGATCGGCCTTGGCGCTGGTGGAGAGCACAGCCTTGCCACCGATGGACGGAGTCGGGTTCGGGCTGCCCTTGTAGAGACCACCCGGGATCTCGGCCTTGCTGTAGTAGCTCTTCTCGGCCAGCAGCTTGTCGATCTCGGGGCCGGTGACCGGCACCAGCACGGTGTCCGTGGTGGTGGAGGCTTCCTGGATGGCGCCGTTCGGGTGGCCGACGAAGTAGCTCATGGCGTCGATGTTGTTGTCACCCAGGGCAGAGGCCTGCTCGGCGGGTTTCAGTTCGGAGACCAGGCTGAAGGCGGATTTGTCCCAGCCCTTCACGGTCATGATCTCTTCAAAGGTGTCACGCTGACCGGAACCCGGGTTGCCGATGTTGACGCGCTTGCCCTTCAGGTCGTCGAAGCTGGCAATCTTGGCGTCCTTGCGGGCCAGAATGGTGAACACTTCGCTCTGCAGGGAGAAGACGGCGCGGATGTCATCCATCGGACCTTCGGCCTTGAACGGCTCGACGCCCTTCATCGCCTTGTACTGGTGGTCGGACTGCATGATGCCGAAGTTGAATTCGCCGGAGCGGATGCCGTTGACGTTGGCAACACCGCCGCCACTGGCCGGGGCGTTGCACTTGATCTGGTGATCGGCGGCGCCGCGGTTGAGGAAGCGGCAGATGGACTGGCCCGCCACGTAGTAGACGCCGGTCTGACCGCCGGTGCCTATGGTCACGAAGCGCTCCTGCGCTTGCACCGGACCACCAAACGACACACCGACCAGAGCCGCCGACAAGGCGCACGCCAAGGATAATCCTTTCATGTTCTTCATCCTTTTCATTGATTTATTTCACCCGTTTCCCGGGAGAATATGAGACAGACCCGCACCAAGACTGGGTTCGCCTATACGACCTCGTACGAGGAAATGGTCGAGCGGCACGCGCCCTTCCAGAAGCCACCATCATCCTGCGGTGAGATAATCAGCGTCATGCCGATCGGAGGTGATCTGACCAGAAACGGGTCAGTTCAAAAGCATTAACGCTCCGATTAAGCACATAACACCAACATAAATCAAACAAAACAGCAAAATGGCGGATTTAAATAGCGAGAAGTTTGAAGCGGATCATTCATTTCTCAAGGGCAGATTAATTACATGAACTATCAAAGGGAAGCAATAAAAAGCACGCCCAGATTCTTTCGCAACCCTGGACTGGCAAGGATTAGAATCCTGGTCCGTTATATTGCGAAGTGCTTACTGAACAGCATAAACACGACGTTAATGACGCTTTTGTCGCCAAGATGCAAAAACCCCGATCCGGGGCTGCCGGAACGGGGTTTGGTAACAAGCTGATTTCATTTGGGCCCGGCCATCACGCCTTGCTGCCAGCCAGCTCCAGAATGAAGGCGAACTCCAGGGCGATGTCCTCATAGGCCTTGAAACGGCCCGACTTGCCGCCATGACCGGCCTCCATGTCGGTGCTGAGCAGCAACTGGTTGTCGTCCGTCTTCAGCTCACGCAGCTTGGCCACCCACTTGGCCGGCTCCCAGTACTGCACCTGGGAGTCGTGCAGCCCCGTGGTCACCAGCAGATTCGGGTAGGCCTGGGCCTTGACCTGATCGTAGGGGCTGTAGGCCTTCATGTAGTCGTAGTAGCGCTTCTTGTTCGGGTTGCCCCACTCGTCATACTCCCCTGTGGTGAGGGGAATGGACTCGTCCAGCATGGTGGTGACCACGTCGACGAAGGGCACCTGGGCCACCACGCCGCGATAGAGCTGGGGCGCCTGGTTGATGACGGCCCCCATCAGCAGGCCGCCGGCGCTGCCTCCCATGGCATAGACCTGATCCCTGGCGCCGTAGCCTTGCGCCACCAACGCCTCGGTCACGTCGATGAAGTCGTTGAAGGTGTTCTGCTTCTTGAGCAGCTTGCCCTCTTCATACCAGGTGCGGCCCAGCTCCTCGCCACCCCGGATATGGGCGATGGCGTAGACGAAGCCCCGGTCCAGCAGGCTCAGGCGTGAGCTGCTGAAGTCCGGGTCCATGCTGGCGCCGTAGGAGCCATAGCCGTAGACCAGCAGGGGATTGGTGCCTGCACCACCCCCTGCCTTCTTGAACTTGTCCTTGCGATAGACCAGCGACACCGGCACGGCTACGCCGTCACGGGCGGTGATCCAAAGCCGCTCGCTGGCATATTGCGCAGGCACGAAGCCCGCCACCGGCTGCTGCTTGAGCAGAGTCCGCTTGCCGCTGTCCATGTCCAGCTCATAGGTGGAGGACGGCGTGGTCATGGAGGAGTAGCCATAGCGCAGGGCGCTGGTGTCCGGCTCCGGGTTGTAGGAAAGCCAGGTGACATAGGCGGGATCGTCGAAGGCGATCTCCTTCTGTTCGCCACTCTGCCAGTTGACCTGACGCAACCGGGTCAACCCCTGACTGCGCTCCTCCAGCACCAGCCAGTCCCTGAACAGGGCATAGCTCTCCAGCAGCACGTCCGGATTGGGGGCGATCACCGCCTTCCAGCGATCCACCGGGCTCTCCTTGGTCTCATAGAGGCCGAAGTTATTGCCGTCCTTGTTGGAGCGCACATAGAAGCGACCGCGGTAGTGATCCAGGCTGTATTCGTGATCCACCTGACGGGGCAGGAACAGGCGTGGCGTCTGGCCCGGCACATTGGCATCGATGAGGCGCGCCTCGCTGGTGGTGGTGCTGGAGAGGGAGATGACGATGAAATCTTCCGAGGTGGTGGCGTAGAGGCTCACATAGAAGGAGTCGTCCTTCTCCTCGTAGACCAGGGTATCCTTCGCGGGATCCGTGCCCAGCTCGTGGCGATAGACCTGGTAGGGCAGCAGGGTCTTGGGGTGCTTGCGCACGTAGAAGACCGTCTTGCTGTCGTTGGCCCACACCAGGTTGCCGGAGGTGTTCTCGAGGGTGTCGGCGGCCCAGGCGCCGCTCTCCAGATCGAGGAACTGGATCCTGTATTGACGGCGGGAGAGATAATCTTCCGCCACCGCCAGCCAGCGGTTGTTGCGGCTCACCTCGAGCGCCCCCAGGGCATAGAACTCGTGGCCTTCGGCGCGCTGGTTGCCATCCAGCAGCAGGGTGGGCGCCCCGTCCCCTTCCACCTTGCTGCGGGAGTAGATGGCGTACTCCTTGCCCGGCTCGTAACGGGTCTGATAGCGGTAGCCGTTCTTCACATAGGGGACAGACTCGTCCTGCTGGGGAATACGGGCCACCATCTCCTTGTAGAGCTGCTCGCGCAGCGGCTTGATCGGTGCGAGCATGGCCTCGGTGTAGGCATTCTCGGCCTTGAGATAGTCCAGCACCTCGGGCTTCTGCCGCTCGTCGTCACGCAGCCAGTAGTAGTTGTCGACGCGCGTGTCCCCGTGTTTTTTCAGGGTATGGGGGTGCTTGGCAGCCACCGGGGGGACAATGACAGGCTGGGTGGAAGTATCGCTTGTAGGCATGGCGGACTCTTCGTTGGCATGGGAACAGGGCGCAGCAAGCAGGCAAGCCAGCAGCAACCCCCGGGAAAAGGTGAACATGTCGCATCCTTTGCGCTGTCACAGGGCAGCCCCTCCCGCTGGTGCTGCACGCATCCAGACGGCACACCGGCAGGCAGCAGGAAAAGCGTCCCTGAGAAAATAAAAATTGGCGATCAATCTGCCCCTTGTCGCCCGGGGTTGCAAGGGCTCCCCGGACATTACCCCCCAAATCGACGAAAAAGGGCCGCCATCTCGCGATGGCGGCCCTCCTCCCTGACCGTGGGCGACACGGGTTCGCTCAGGTGTGCCTCACATGATGGAAGTGTGTCTGCTCACGGTCAGCATCCATCAGCCGGGGTAGCTCGACCAGACTTTGGTCGCGCCCTCGTCACTGATGCTCAGCACCTGATAGGGCTGACCCGGAATATCCATGCCCGGCGCACTCTGGGGCATCCCCGGAATGGTCAGACCGCGGATCGCCGGTTTTTCCTTGAGCAACTTCTGCACGTCGGCAGCGGGCACATGCCCCTCCACCACATAGCCATTCACCACCCCGGTGTGGCAGGAGGCCAGCTGCGGGGTGATGCCATGCTGCTGCTTGATCGGGTCAAGCTGCTCGGTTTCCACGACCTTGACCTCAAAGCCGTTCTCTTCCATGTGCTTGATCCAGGTCTTGCAGCAACCGCAATACTGGGACTTGTAGACGGTCATCTGCCCGGTTGCCAGAGCAGAAAAACTGACGGTACCGGCCAGCACGGCCAGTAACAGGGACTTGTACATATCTCACCTCGGTTAAGAAGAAATGCCCGGAAAGGGAAACTCGACTCAGCCGTGGTGACGGGGCGGACGCTCGAAACGCTCCAGGGGCGCCTCCGGCATGAACAGAGAGGGAGAGAGGAATATCGGCCTGTCGGGCTCAAGCCGGGCAACCGTCAGGCTGTCGCTGGTGAGCACCGTCATGGCGAGCGCCGAGGTGAAGCTGCCGCAGGGCATGGCTTTTTCCAAGGTACGCTCGCTCTGGCTGCAATGGGGCGTCAGGGTACAGAGATCGGTGGCCGCCCGGCTGCCAAACGACATCAGCACCAGCACCAGACTCCACAGTGGGAGCCAGCGGCGGGCGCGAGCGAGTTGGCGACGGGTCAGGACCATGAGACGACTCAATGACGAAAGAGGGCCTATGGTAACCCTTGGCCCAGGGGGAGGGTCAACCCCTCCCCCGTCTGCATCAGGGTTGCTGGCGGGTGGCCGCCAGCACGATCTCCCGCACGCAGACGTTGGCCGGCTGGTGCCAGGCGTAGAGCACGGCGTCGGCGATCACCTCGGGTGCAATGACGCCTCCCATCTGGTCCTTCCAGTCGTGATAGCCCGCCTTGATGCTCTCGTCCGTGGTGTGGCTGAGCAGCTCGGTCTCCACCGCGCCCGGAGCGATGGTCACCATCCGCACGCCCACATCGGCCACCTCTTCCCGGATATTCTCGGTCAGGGCGTGGACGGCGAACTTGGTGGCGCAGTAAGCGGCATGGTTCGGGAAGGTCTTGCGACCGGCGATGGAGCTGATATTGATGATGGTGCCGCTGCGGCGGGTCTTCATGCCGGCCAGTACCGCATGCACGCCATTCAGAACCCCCATCACGTTGATATTGAGCATCTGCTGCCACTCGGCGGGATCCTGCACGTCGGCCTGTCCCAGCAGCATGACGCCGGCATTGTTGACCAGACATCCCACCGGGCCGAATTGCGCCTCCGCCTGCGCCACGGCGGCCTTCATGGCGGCGGTGTCGGTGACATCGACCCCGATGCAGAGGGTATCGGGCAGGTTAAGCGCCTGCATGGGCTCGACCCGGCGGGCCAGCAACAGCAGCGGATGGCCGGCGGCGGAGAAGGCGCGGGCAATGGCGGCACCGATCCCGGCGGACGCGCCGGTGATCACCACGAGGGACTTGGACATGGAGTTTTCCTTCTGATGCGTTGAAATGGGCGTCAAACAAGGGCTGGCCAGCACGGGACCCAGTCACTATAGTCGCTATATCCATCGGCGATAAATATAGTTTTCCGCTGGTTATCATCTGAATTAACTATGGTATCCCCATGCTGGACCTGAGATTGCTGCGCTTCTTCATCGCCATCTATGAAGAGAAGAACATCACGGCGGCGGCAGCCCGCTGCCACGTGAGCCAACCCTCCCTCTCCGCCGGCCTTCGCCAGCTCGAAGAGAGCCTGGGGGACAGCCTCTTCATCCGGGGCAAGAAGGGGGTGGAAGCGAAGGATCCGGCCCACTATCTCTATCCCCACGCCGTCAAGCTGGTGGAAGAGGCGCGTCGCCTGCCGACTCTGTTTCGCCAGAAGGCGACGCGTGCGAGACTCAACATGGCCATCATGCCCGACCTCAGCCGCCGTCGGCTGGCGGGATTGCTTCGGCGGGTGCAGGGGGTGCTGCCCGAGCTGGATCTCACCCTCTCCGATTACGGCACCCCGGCCGACTGCCGGCTGACCCTGGATGCCCTGCGCCGGGAGGACGAGATCTTCCTGCCGCTCTGGGAAGAGGAGTACGTGCTGTGCGTTCCCAGGGGACACCCTCTTGCGGGCAGGGCGCGTATCGAGCTGGCTGAGTTGCAACACCATGATTTCATTGAGTGCCCACCCTGCGAAGCCCATCAGCAAACCATAGGCCTGCTGGCCTGTGACCGGCTCACCCTCAATCTGGTGGCCAAGGCCGAGAGCAAAGGGCTGGTGATGGCGCTGGTGCTGGCCGGTGTGGGCATCAGCTTCCTGCCCGACGGGCTGGTGGAGGACGAAGCGGGCCTGTGCACCCTGCCCGTGAGCGGCCCCCGGATGTTCCGCCGCATCGGCCTCTGCTACCCCGCCCACCAGACCCTGAATCCGGCGCTGCGCGCACTGATCCCGGAACTGGCGGGCCAGGGAGCTTCTTGATAACGTTTCAGCTCACAATCTGTCGCATGTGCCGGCAGCAGACCCTCTTCAGGAATCCCATGAAACGCATTCTGGTCATCTTTTCACACCCGGCGCTGCAGAGTTCCCGGGCCAACAAGCAACTCCTGCACGCCATCGAGGGGCTGGAGGGGATCACCCTGCACGATCTCTGCCAGCGCTATCCGGATATGTTCATCAACGTGAAACGGGAACAGGCCCTGCTGGCGGAGCACGACATCATCGTCTTCCAGCACCCCTTCTACTGGTACTCCTGCCCGGCCATCATGAAAGAGTGGATGGACCTGGTGCTGGAGTACGGCTATGCCTACGGCCCCGAGGCCCACGCCCTCAGCGGCAAGCAGTGGCTCAGCGCCATCACCACGGGGGGCGGCCCGGAGTCCTACTGCCGCGCCGGCTACAACCAGCGCCCGCTGCTCGACTTCCTGCTCCCCTTCCAGCAGACCGCACAGCTGTGCGGCATGCGCTGGCTGCCCCCTTTCGTGCTGCACTCCTTCCACAAACTCGAGGATCCCGAGGCGCTGCGCCGCTGCGGCCAGGACTATCGCCAACTGCTGTGCGCCCTGCGTGACGAGCAGCTGACCCCGGCCCAGCTGGCCGAGAGCCCCTATCTGCGCGATCTGCTGGGGGTACTCCCATGACACACACTCGATCCGGGCGCAGGCCCGGCCAGCCCTCACCGGCATTCATCATGTTAAGGAGGAGCCGCTGATGGGACATGGATTGCTGTTTGACGCCCTGATCTACCTCTCGGCGGCGGTGATCGCCGTCCCGCTGGCCAAACGGTGGGGGCTGGGCTCCGTCCTTGGCTACCTGCTGGCGGGGATCATCATAGGCCCCTTCCTGCTTGGTCTGGTGGGCGAGCAGAAAGACGTGATGCACTTCGCCGAGTTCGGGGTGGTGCTGATGCTGTTTCTGGTCGGTCTGGAGCTGCGCCCGGCCCTGTTGTGGCAACTGAAAGGGCCCATCCTCGGCACCGGTGGCCTGCAGGTGCTGCTCACCAGTGTCGCCCTGACCGGGGTGGGTTATCTTTTGGGTCTGCCCTGGCAGCAGGGGCTCGCCATCGGTCTCATTCTTGCGCTCTCCTCCACCGCCATCGTGCTGCAGAGCCTGCAGGAGCGCAAACTGATGCAGAGCGAGAGCGGCCGCTCCGCTTTCGCCGTGCTGCTGTTCCAGGACATCGCCGTCATCCCCATTCTGGCGATCCTGCCGCTGCTGGCCATCGCACCGGTCGCCAGCAGCGGCAGCTCGGAGCTGGCAGGCTGGCAGCACGGCCTGCTGGTGGTGGCCGCCATCGCCGGCATCGTGCTGGGTGGTCATTACCTGATGCGGCCGGTGTTTCGCGCCATCGCCCAGTCCCACATGCGGGAGATCTTCGTCGCTGCCGCCCTGCTGCTGGTGATCGCCATCGCCGTGCTGATGGAATCCGTCGGCCTCTCCCCCGCCCTCGGCTCCTTCCTCGCCGGCGTGGTGCTGGCGGACAGCGAATACCGCCACGAGCTGGAAGCAGACATAGAGCCGTTCAAGGGGCTGCTGCTCGGCCTCTTCTTCATGTCGGTGGGTGCCGGCATCGACTTCAGCCTCTTTGCCGCCCATCCCCTGTTGATCCCGGCACTGGTGATCGGTCTGATGGTGCTCAAGTGGCTGGTGCTGATGGGGCTCGGCTTTGTCATTCGCCTCTCCCCGAACCAGCGCTGGACCTTCGCCCTGGCCCTGGCCCAAGGCGGTGAGTTCGCCTTCGTGCTGTTCTCGTTCGCCGCCCAGAACAAGGTACTGCCGGGCAGCACCATCTCACTGCTGACTCTGGTCGTCGCCCTCTCCATGGCGCTGACACCGTTGCTGCTTATCCTCAACGATCGGGTGATCCAGCCCTGGTTCGACTACCGCAACCAGAGCGACACCCCCGAACACGAACAGCCCGAGCTGGTGGAACACCCGGTCATCATCGCCGGCTTCGGTCGCTTCGGTCAGATAGTGGGGCGTCTGCTCCACGGCCATGGTATTGGCACCACCATCCTGGAGCAGGATGCCAGCCAGATAGAGATGCTGAGAAAGTACGGCTACCAGGTGTTTTATGGGGATGCCAGCCGACTCGACCTGCTGCACGCGGCCGGCGCCCACAAGGCCAAACTCCTGGTGCTCTCCCTCAATGACCCGGCCACCTCCCTCGAAGTGATAGAGATGGTGAAAAAGCACTTCCCACACCTCAGAATACTGGCCCGTGCCCAGGACAGACCCCATGCCCACGAGATCCTGCGCCACGGGATAGACAGCGTGCACCGCGAAACCCTGGGGTCGGCCGTGGATCTTGGGGTAGAAGCACTCACCCTCTTGGGATTCAGGGCCAATCAGGCCTGGCGTGCGGGGCAGATGTTCAAGCAGTATGACAACCGGCTGCTGCGGGAACAGGTCAACTACCTGGACGACGAGCACACCTATATCAACAAGAGCCTGCAATACCGCGACATCCTCTCCGACCTGCTGCAAGACGATCAGGAAGGACAGGAGCGTACCCACGCCCATCAATGGAACAGCGGTCTGCCCGACAACGACAAGGAAGCAACATGATTGCCTATTACCCCATGCTCAAACACCTTCACATGACCCTGGCCCTGGTCAGCCTGCTGCTCTTCCTCTACCGCTGGAGCCTGGCGCTGGCGGGCAGCGGGCGGCTGCAACAGAAATGGTTGAAGGTGCTGCCCCACATCAACGACACCTTCCTGCTGCTGTTTGGCGTGCTGCTGGCGGTGACCCTGCAGATGAGCCCTGGCCAGCAGCCCTGGTTGATGGCCAAGCTGATTGCCCTGGTGATCTACATCGGCCTGGGCGTCATGGCGCTCAAGCGCCCTGCCCGCGGTCAGAAGCTGGTGGCCGGAGTGGCCGCTCTCGCAGTATTCGGCTACATGGTGGGCGCAGCCATCACCAAATCAGCCTGGTCCTGGCTGGCATAACGACGTGTCGAGGTGGGGGCCCGTCCCCCACCTCCTTCCCACCTCCCCCTCCTTACTGCTTCCATTTCCTTCCTGTCACCCTGGTCGCGAGCATCCTAGCAAGGCTTGTTTGCAATAAAAAAAGGGCTCAAACAACCCCTTTTTATTGCTTTTTTGTTTTATTTATCAACGATTTGGTTCTTCATGTATGAAAATGGCGACAGTTGTCGCAGCAAAACTTGCGACATAGACTGTCGCAGGCCATGGCTAGGATACACTCAACGCTAAACCAGTGAAGGCATGCACCATGAGTAAGAAGCTGTTACGACAACTGACCTTGGCGCGTTGCATCCCGCACCGCCCTTACAAGCTGACCGCCAGCCAACTCCAGGTAAAACTGGAAGAGGAAGGCATTCACGTCAGTCTCCGTACCGTGCAACGGGACCTGGAAGAGATGTCCGGCATGGGACTGTTCGACCTCACCTCCGATGAGCGCAGCAAGCCTCATGGCTGGTGCTTCGAGCGCCATGGTCTCAATGACTTTGCCAACATCATGCCGCTCTCGCTGGCAGTGGCCCTGAAAACCTGGAGCGACCAGGCGAGCCAACTGTTGCCGGCAAGCGTGCTGACCGAATTGAACCC
Organism: Aeromonas sp. PrichA-15; assembly: GCF_017939245.1. Lineage (NCBI taxonomy): Bacteria > Pseudomonadati > Pseudomonadota > Gammaproteobacteria > Aeromonadales > Aeromonadaceae > Aeromonas > Aeromonas sp. PrichA-15. The sequence continues at coordinate 81,773 of NZ_JAGKRH010000320.1, forward strand.
GCTGATCGACAAGGCTGGTCAGGTGATCCGCGACAGCCAGAGCGAACTGGCCGAGCGCTGGCTGGAGAGCGTGCACCAGTCACCTCGCCCCTTCGCCGGCAATCCGGAGATCCGCCGCAGCACCCTGATCCGCGACGCCCTCTGGCGTGGCCGCAAATTCAGCGCCGAGATCCAGCGTGTCATCAAGGAGCGTACTGTCTGGCTCTGCTATGACCGCATCAATCCCCTCGGCATCCTGAACCAACCCGATGGCCCCATCCTGCTCTGTACCCTGTCCGAGCTGGATCCCAAGGTCTACGGCATCCCGTTCGATCACATCAAGAACGTGGAGTTGACCAACTTCAGCGCGACCCAGCCGAAGGACTTCAATATCCAGAAGCTGATCCGCGACCAGGGTTATCAGGACGTCAGCGGTCCGATCCGCTTCGTCGGGCGCATCGATGCCAACTGCCCGACCCTGATCGATGGACAAATCCCGGGACATAACCCGCGCATGACCCGTTACGACAAGCGCAGCGTGGTGGTGGAGACCGAAGTGCAGGATACGCCCGAGTTCCGCTCCTGGCTGAACAACATGAGCGGCAACCTGGAGGTGCTTGCACCCGAATCACTGCGCAAGGCCTACCCGACTCCTGGGACAAGGGTCAGCTAAAGAAACCAGCAGACAATACAAAGCCGAGATTTATCTCGGCTTTTGTCTACTTTTAAAGCATAAATATTCAATTAATTTTGAACTCTTACACCCCTGATTGAAGCGGCTGTACCATCGTTTTCCTACCGATTTCTGCTTGTAAGAGATCTGCCATTCCCCCTGTAAGACCCCTCAGTGTTGAACCGTACGTGAAGCCATCCCGCACTGAGTATGCTTTCCATGGAAACTATATAAACAGCTGATAAACATAGATAATATTCCACACCAGCCCATTTCTGTACCACATGTCACGGAGCTCAATCCGATTGCACACCTTGTTCGAGCCTGCAATTGCCTTAGTATTGGTCTCACAAGGACGAGCTGATTCGGCAGGATGCAGAAACAGCGCATAAACAAGGAATAGCCTGCAGGATGTGGGCAAGGAACACCTCGGGATGGGGTTGATAGCCAGGATGGTTATCACAAGGATCGACAGGGCAACCGCAGGATGCGGTAGTTGGATACCTCGGGATGAGGTTGAGTGGCACGGATTGTCGCTCATCAAGGATGAAAGGACACCGCAAGACGCGGTCAGGAACAGCTTCAAGATGAAGCGTGATAGCAAGGATGGTTATCAGTCAGGATGACGCAGGAACACCACGGGATGTGGTAATGGACACCTCTAGGAAGGAGAGGGTGAAGCAATCAGGACAGATTGCCAGGCTAGGAAGGCCACAGGACACCCCAACGGATTGGGAAGGGGAATTTCCAAAGGAAAGGATAGCGTCAAGGATTGCAGGGAGCATGGCAGTTCAGGGAATGGACGAAATGACTTGAGGGGACAGCATCTGCTGTCCCCTTTTCTTTGTGCACCCCATGCTCGCGACACAACAGAAAATGGAATCAGCCTGAGCGGTCCTACAACATCACGCTTTTACCAGATATCCTCTGCATCCTGGATAACCCCATCAGATTCAGCCACAGTAGCGCACCTTACCTTTCCTGCGCCCTCCCTCGTCTATGCTCAGCGACATCCACTAGGCCCTCAGAACGCAGCAGATCAGCCGCAACCAACAAGCCAGGATATTTCCTGGCGACTAACTCCAGGTAACGATGGCCACTGACTTCTGCTCAGCCAGGCAGATTGTTGAGTCATCCCTGAACTGTCTATATGTGTGACCACGAATGAAGCATGAATGCCATTCTACAGGGCGGAGATTGCCGTAGGGAGGGGTGATAACCAAGCAAGCTACCTGCTATGAGGATGAGAGACTGGGTAAATGTCAGAAAGCAAAAAGGCCTTCCCGATAGGGAAGGCCTTTCAATTTAGTGGCGGAGCGGACGGGACTCGAACCCGCGACCCCCGGCGTGACAGGCCGGTATTCTAACCGACTGAACTACCGCTCCGCATTCGGTTAGCTTTCGCTAAATCTTTTGCTGCTTGTTTGTGAGGTGTCATCCTCGCAGCCAGTCATGTGATTCTTCACATCACCGTTTAATTGGGTGCCTGGCAGTGTCCTACTCTCGCATGGCGAATGCCACACTACCATCGGCGCTACAGCGTTTCACTTCTGAGTTCGGCATGGGGTCAGGTGGTTCCACTGCGCTATTGCCGCCAGGCAAAATCTTAATCCAGAAAGCTGACGTGGATAACGACTTCGCTAGTTTGCGTTGTCATTACCACTGAATTTGAGTAGTTCGCTCATTCGCTACAAGGCCCAGAACACTTCTTGGGTGTTGTATGGTTAAGCCTCACGGGTAATTAGTATGGGTTAGCTCAACGTATCGCTACGCTTACACACCCCACCTATCAACGTTGTGGTCTCCAACGGCCCTTTAGGACCCTCAAGGGGTCAGGGATGACT